>CAYZYD010000156.1:0-8162 GCA_964482505.1 uncultured Planctomycetia bacterium
AAGTCGGCGTCTTCGATGCGCCGCAGAGTCTCGTCGATGACGGGTTGGGTGTGCGCGGTTGAGAGGAAGGCAGCCTCAAACGGCGAGGGCGCGATGTAAACTCCACGGGCGAGAATCGCGTGGAAGAAACGCTTGAACTGTTCGGCGTCCGCCGCTTTTGCGTCGACAAAGTTGCGTACTGGTTGACCCGAAAAATAGAGGCCGAGCATCGATCCCACCCGTTGGATCTGGTGCGGGATCTTCCGCGCCTCGAGAATCTCTCGCAGCCCCGCTTCGAGACGTGCCCCCTGATTCTCGAGTTGCGGGTAAATTTTCTCTTCGTCGCGTTCGAGGATTCGCAAGAGGGCGAGCCCCGCCGCAACTGAGAGCGGGTTGCCCGAAAGTGTTCCCGCCTGGTAGACGGGTCCGGTCGGTGAAAACTGAGACATTACCTCTTCCGGGCCGGCGATGGCTCCGACGGGCATGCCGCCACCCACGATCTTCCCGAGCATCGTGACGTCGGGCGTGACTCCGTATAGCCCTTGAGCCGAATGTGGGTGGACTCGAAAGCCGGTCATCACTTCGTCGAATCCGAGGAGCGCTCCATGGTCTGTACAAAGCGCGCGCAACCCCTCGAGAAACCCGGGCTCTGGGGGCACGAGTCCCATGTTTCCCGCGATGGGTTCGACTACGACTCCGGCGATGTCTTGGCCGTGTTCGTCGAAGAAACGCTGCACGGTTCCGAGGTCGTTGTAGGGGGCGAGCAGGGTCAGCTCGGCAACGCTGGCCGGCACTCCGGGTGAAGAGGGCTGGCCATGGCTTGCGGCTCCCGAACCCGCGGCCACGAGAAATGCATCGGCGTGGCCGTGGTAACAACCCTCGAACTTGACGATTCGACTCCGTCCCGTCACTCCCCGCATCAAGCGTAGAGCACTCATCGCCGCTTCGGTGCCGGATGAAGTGAGGCGAACCATCTCGGCGCTCGGTAGCCGACGCGTGATGAGTTCGGCGTACTCAACCTCGAGATAGGTCGGAGCTCCGAAGGAGGTTCCCTTCTCGAGAGTGGTTTGGATTGCGGCGAGAATCTCGGGGTGCGCGTGCCCGAGAATCATCGGCCCCCAAGAACCGACGTAATCGATGTACTCAGTCCCTTCGGCGTCGTAAACAAAGGCGCCACTCGCGCGGGCGATAAAGGGTGGCACCCCGCCCACGGGCCCGAAGGCGCGAACCGGAGAGTTGACGCCTCCGGGGATACTTTTCTGGGCGCGCTCAAAGAGCTCTGCATTGGTAACCATGTCAATTCCTCTGGCGAACGGGCATCATGAAGCTGGTTTATCAGGTTGGTTGATTCGACCGAAATACACGAGGAAGTTCGAGCACGGCGCTCGCTCTGACCCGTCATTGCGAAAACGAGGGAGAGATGAAGCTCATCGTCTGCGCGCTCATTGTGACCTATCTTTCGACCGAATTGCGAGGGATGGATCGAATCACGGGTCGTTTATTCGCGAGCCGCTCCGAAGTGATCGCGCAGAACGGCATGATCGCAACGAGCCAGCCGCTCGCGACCCAAGTCGGTCTCGAGGTATTGAAGGAGGGGGGAACTGCGGTCGACGCCGCGATCGCCGCGAATGCGGTCCTCGGATTGGTCGAGCCCACGGGTTGCGGCATCGGTGGGGATCTCTTCGCGATCGTCTGGTCCGCCCAGGAAAAGCGACTCTTTGGTCTCAACGCCAGCGGTCGATCTCCCCAGTCGCTCACCTTCGAAGAATTCGAACGCCGCCAGCTCGAGTCGATTCCGAAGTACGGGCCGCTGCCGGTGACGGTCCCGGGTTGCGTCGACGGTTGGTTTGAGCTGCATGCGAAGTTCGGTCGGCTTCCAATCGAGCGGTTGCTTGAGCCTGCGATCGCCTATGCCGAGGAGGGTTTTCCCGTCTCCGAGCTCATAGCATACTACTGGGACCGCAGTGTCCCGATCCTCGGCCCCCAGGAGGGTTTTCTCGACACGTTCGCCCCGCAAGGGCGGGCCCCCCGCAAAGGCGAGATCTTCAAAAATCCCAAGCTTGCGCGCACGCTTCGGACCATCGCGAGTGAAGGCCGCGACGCGTTTTATTGCGGCTCGATTGCGGAGACGATCGATGGCTTCATGAAGCGAGTGGGCGGTTTCCTGACCGCTGAGGATCTCGCCGAGCACCGCTCGGAGTGGATCGATCCCGTTTCGACGAACTATCGAGGCTACGACGTCTGGCAACTTCCGCCCAACGGGCAGGGGATTGCAGTACTTCAGATGCTCAATATTCTCGAGGGCTTCCCGCTCCGCGAGTACGGTTTTTTGAGTCCAGAGTATGTGCACTGCTTTCTCGAAGCGAAGAAGCTCGTCTTCGAAGATCGGGCGAAGTTCTATTCAGATCCCGCCTTCAACGACATCCCCGTGGCTCAGCTGATCAGCAAAGAATACGCGGCCAAGCGTCGGCGCCTTATCAATCCCGAGGAAGCCGCCGACACCTACCCGGCCGGTAATCCCGCGCTCGAAGCGGGCGATACGATTTATCTCAGCGTCGCCGACCGCGAAGGCAATATGATCTCGCTGATTCAAAGTAACTACCGGGGCATGGGAAGCGGGCTCTCGCCCGACGGCCTCGGCTTTATTCTTCAGGATCGCGGCGAACTCTTCTCGCTCGACCGGTCGGATTTCAATGTCTACGCGCCGGGTAAGCGACCCTTTCATACGATCATCCCCGGGTTTGTAACTCGAGACGGTCAGCCTCACTTCAGTTTTGGGGTTATGGGTGGCGCCACTCAGCCGCAAGCACAGGTTTGGGTGCTCTCAAACCTCATCGATTTCGGGATGAACTTCCAAGAGGCGGGCGACGCCCCGCGGGTGATCCACCAGAAGTCGTCCCAGCCGACGGGATCGCGGATGAAGCAGGGTGGCGAGGTCTTGGCCGAGAGCACCGTTCCCTATGAGACCGTCCGTGAACTTATCAAGCTCGGACATGACGTGCGTTACGGTGTTGGTCCCTTCGGCGGTTACCAGGGGATCGGACGGGTTGGCGGGGTCTACTACGGCGCGTCCGAATCGCGAAAAGATGGTCAAGCGGCCGGCTACTGAGGGAGTTCGCGGATGGTGGGCTGCTTGCCCGCTGATTCCTGAGCTGCGTGATTCGTATGACTCTGTCAGCACCTCTTACGGCTTTACCGAAAGTGGGCTCAGAACCCTAACGATAGCGCTCGCGCTTGAGCTCTCGCCTCCTGAAGTAAGAGATAAGCTCGAGACGGTCCCGGTAGAGTTGGCGTTGGTGGGGCAACAGCAGCAGGGTGCCGAGCGAAAACCCGACGAGCAGGCCGCCCGAGATGCCGAGGAGGACGCACGACCGGTAGAGCCCAAGTGCGAGCAGCGTGGTACCGAGAATTAGGAAGAGAGAACTGATACAGAACTCAAGCCGAACCGAGCGCGAACTCCAAAGCTCCGCAAGCCTGAGCCTCGCCACTCGAATTTCGTCAGAAGTCATGGGGCCGCGGTCGGTTCTCATTACTGTCGTTGCCATTCGATTTCGCACAAGCGCGCGACGAACGGCGCTACCAAGCACTGAGTTCCCTGGGGCGACGGCGCGATGATTTTGGGCGGGCGCGAGCAAGCTCTCAGCCTTGGGAACTCAAAGGGTGATAAGTGGCTTATAGTGTGGGCTCCGCGCCGCGCGGAGTCGTTCCATTGACAATAAGATCTGACTAGGAGGCGTCGTGGCCCATATTCACAAGAGGAAGCCCTGGGAACTCAACTCGTCCGAGGAGACTCCGTCTGAGGTTTATTGGAACCGTCGCGAACTCGTGAAGGCTCTTGGGCTTGGAGTGGTGGGATCGATCGCGGTTCCGAGTCTCGGGGCCTGTGTCCTCGAAGATCTTGGTGATCTGCCGCCCTACAACCGGCCCGTGCTCGCGCCCAAACTCCACCAACCCTTTGAGAAGATCGAAAAGAAGAAGAGCTACGAACTCGGTGACGACCGCAAATTGACCCCTGAAGAAAAGGCGAGCAAGTACAACAACATGTACGAGTTCACGACTCAAAAGAATCGAGTCTGGAAGCTCGCGCAGCGTTATCCGCTCGTTTCTAAGTGGGATGTCAAAATCACTGGTCTCGTTGAGAAACCGCGCACCATCGGTATCGAGTCGCTCCTCTCGATGGCCCCGCTCGAGGAGCGCCTCTACCGGTTTCGCTGCGTGGAACGCTGGGCGATGCAGGTCCCGAGGGTGGGATTCCCGCTCAAAGAACTGATCAAACAGCTCAAGCCGCTTTCGAGTGCGAAGTACGTCCGCTTTATCAGCCTGAAAGACACCGAGAATTTCCCCGGCCAGCGCAAGGAACCTTATTACCCGTGGCCCTACTTCGAGGCCCTTCGCATGGACGAGGCGATGCACGACCTCACGCTGGTCGCGACGGGAATCTTCGGCCACGCGATGCCGATGCAGCACGGTGCTCCGATTCGGATCATCACGCCCTGGAAATATGGTTACAAGTCACCCAAATCGATCGTTCAGATCGATTTCACCGACAAGCCCCCCAAGACCTTTTGGAATCAACTCGCGCCCAAAGAGTACGGCATGTATTCAAATGTCGACCCGCGCAAACCGCATCCGCGTTGGTCGCAAGCCTACGAGACCGACATCGGAACCGATACGCGTCGCCCGACTCTGCTCTACAACGGTTACGGCGAACAAGTGGCATCGCTCTATAACGGTCTTGAAGACGCGACGCCCGCCTCGGGTTGGAACACCGAACCAAAGTAACCCGTTGAGGAGCGAGTTGACGGTGGGCTGTTTTCCGGGGCACCTCTCGGCGAACGTCGGGAGGGTGTCTGGGTTTCTAAAGTCTCCAAACCGCCCCGACCAAGTGGAAGAGCCCGGGCCATTACGCTAGCGACTCTTTCCTCTCGCTGCCCCAAGAGATATCGGGGCACTGTTCCTCGACCAGTCGGACGGTCTCTCCGTTGACCTCCTCCTTGAGGCAGTAACGCTTCAAGTCCGCGCACGCTTCGTTCAGATCGTCGTAGCGCCCTTTGAGTTCACGGATTTTCTTAGCGACCGGTGGATAGTGCACATGCCATTCGACAAAGCCTTTGCCCATCGATACCGAGTCGAGCCGGATACCCTGAAATAGCACGACAACCTCTTTTCCACCTATTTGTCAAAATCCAACCGGGTGTTTCATTGCTCTGAGAGCACGTCTGTAAAGTTTCAATGATGCGCTCTTTCTCGATTGTTCTCAACTCGAGGTCTCGTCACAATCCGATTTTTATCGTTCCCCCGCCCACCCGGATCGACTCCCCCACCTCGAGAAAGTGGACCCGTGCTCGAACCCAAGGACTCCCGACCGCAGCGTTCGCGCTTTCGTGCGGTTGTGCTCGACCTCGACGGTACCCTAGTTCAGGATTCGCAGTTGATCCGGCCCCGAAGCATCGAAGCGCTCGAACGCGCGGTCGAGGCGGGTTACATCGTGATGATTGCCACGGGTCGGTCGGAAGCTTCGGCCGTTCCCGTCATTCGGGAGGTTCCGGGGCAGAGCCCGGCCGTCCTCTACAACGGGGCCGCGATCTACTGCCCCGCTCGCCAGGGGATGCTCGAGGAGCGTTATCTCGAACGCGACGACCTCGAGCGCGTCTTTGATTACGCCGACGAGAACCGTCTGCTTCCGATCGTTATGAGTATCGGGAAGAAGATCGCTCTCGAACCTCGAAACGACGAGGAGGTGCGTGCACTCAGCGGTCTTCACAACCTCGAGTTTGTCAGCCGCGCCGAGCTTCCGCAAACGCGCGCGATCCGTGTCTCCCTGGTCGGCAACGGGTTTTCGAGCGCTGCTCTCTTTGAGCGCGATTTCTCAGAAGCCGTCTCCGACGAGTTCTATCTGGTCAGCTTTCCGCTCTCGATCCTGCCCCAACATCGCGATTCGAAGTTTCAAGTGCTCGACGTTCAGCCCGCCTGCGCCGGGAAGGCCGAAGCGTTTCGCATTCTGAAAGACCACTATTCGATTCGTCCCTCCGAAGTCGTTGCCGTCGGCGACGCCACCAACGATCTTCCGCTGATCGAAGAGGCGGGGCTCGGAGTCGCTATGTCAAACGGTATGCCCGAAGTACTCGAGATCGCCGACCGAGTGATCGACGACCACCACACCGATTCGATCGCCGAGCTTGTCGAGGAGATCTTCGAGCTCTAATCCTGCCCTCTTAGTTTGAGAGTAATGGGATCGTTTGAGAGCATGGGGCCTTCTGTTGACTAGTAGTCCAGGATTCAGCCCCGCGCGCTCTTGAATTGGCGCTCTTGAATTGGCGTTTGAGACGGGAGCCGACTCAACCGGAATGACTCGCCAGCGCCCGTTTCAAGGCGAGGCAATAGCCGAGATGGATTCCCTCATGAAAATGGTTGAAGGTGGCCGCCTCTTCGAGAGTTGAGAGGGTGACTCCGGCGCTCGTTGTGTAGGACTCAAACGACGCAAAGCGCCCCTCTTCCCAGTCGCGCCCGAAGTCCTCGACTCCGGAGACGAGGCGATCGAGGATTCCGTTCCATGGCGAGTGGTCGGGCCAGTCAGCCGGCGAGCTTCCCTTTTTAAAGTGCTCCACCAACTCGGGTGCAACCTTCAATTCGAGACCAGAGAGCCCGTAAGTCAGCAGCTGCTGAGTCACGAGCACGTGTCCAACATTCCAGGCGATGTGATTCCGAAAGCCGGGTGGTATCTCAAAGAGTTGTTCTTCGCTCACGCTCGAGCAGAGATCGGTGAAACGCTGGCGAATTGTCTTGAGTTGATCGATGATGAGTTGCACGTTGTCTCTTTCCTGCCGAAACCGCCACTTGCGGCCCTCAAGCGGCTGGCTGATTCAATCGAAATTGTTTGAGCGCGCCGCGAGGCCTGAGCCGGGCGCACGAGCGAGGGTCAGCAAGGGTCGCTGAGCAGACCGTGGGAGCCAGCCGATGGAAGACAGCCGATGGACGACAGCCGATGGACGACAGCCGATGGACGACAGCCGATGGACGACCAAGGCGAATCGCAACGACCTCGAGCCCAAGCGCGGCTCGTCTCTTCAGCCCGCATTGTTCATGAACCGCGTAGCGAGAAGTCGTAAGACTTTCGCTGGCCAGGATGACGGACGGACTCAACCGGAGGCGACCCATCCGGCCGTTGAGGATCGAGTCCGTCCGTCTGACGATGTCCGCGGGCGTCTTACGACTTCGCAGCCGCGGGCCCATGAATAATGTGGGTTAGGTGGGTTCGGAGGCTCGGTTGGCTACTGAGCCCCAAGCGATCGCTCCCTTTTCGGATCCTGCGAACCCTCCTGCTTCTCGAAGTGGTCATGCTCATGTTTAGCTATCGACTCGCGGACAAACTCCTCCTCTACCCGAGTGACCACCCAATTCCTACCTCCGCCGAGCGAATCGAAATCCTCGTGGCCAAGGGTCGCCGGGTCGAGGCGTACCGTCGACAGGTGGGGAAAGCCGACGGGCCGCCGCTCTTCATTCTCAACTTGACGGGAAATGCGGGACGGGCCGAGGTCAGTGTCGATCTGAGCGAGCAGCTGCTTCGCTTTATTCCCGAGGTCCCTCACCGAGTCGAGATTGTTGCACTTCAGTACCCCGGGTACGGCGGCTCTCCGGGACGCGCGTCGCTGCGCGGCGTCGCCGAGAGCGCCCGCGCAGCCTTTGACTTTATCGCCGAAGAGGCGCAGGGCGCCCCGATTCTCATCCACGCCTTGAGTATGGGGACGACCGCAGCGCTCTGGATCGCCGCGGAAGTCGATTATCCGCAGCTCGGCCTAGTTCTCGAGAAGCCCCCCTTCTTGCGCGCGCAGATTCTCGAATCACACGGGGCGTGGAATCTCTGGCTGCTCGCCGGACCCGTCGCGCTCGGTTTGCCGCGGTCGGCGCGCAGCGAGCTTTCGGCCGAACGGATCGCCGAAGTTCCGGCGCTATTTATTGCCGGCGAGTTTGATAACTTGGTGCCGGCTACCTTCTGCGCCCGCGTCGCTGATCGCTACCGCGGGCCCAAGAAACTGATTATGGCCGCGGTCGATCACAATTACCCCGTGCTGCCCACGAATTGCCCGGAACTTTCTCAGTCGCTGAGCTGGCTCTTGAGTCAGTTGAATCCCTAGTGTCCTGTTCGAAAAGTTCGAGCAAGAATCGCCGGCCCTCGACCTCCC
>CAYZYD010000157.1:0-8113 GCA_964482505.1 uncultured Planctomycetia bacterium
GAGGGGATCTTCGATCGACTGCTCGACCGCACGACGCAACGGACGGGCCCCGAACGCGGGGTTGTAGCCCTTCTCGATCAGGAAGTCCTTCGCCTCCTCGGTCATCACAAGATTGAGACCTTTTTGGGCCAGACGATCCATAACCTGCGCGAGCTCGATCTCGATGATTTGGGTGAGATCTTCGCGAGTCAGCGGGTGGAACGTAATCGTGTCGTCGAGGCGGTTGAGGAACTCGGGACGGAAATGCCTCTCGACCTCGATCATCAGCTCCTTGCGCATAGCCTCGAAATCGCGATCAACCGAGGTCTGGCGAAATCCGAGCGCGGACTGGTTCTTGATGATCTCCGCGCCGATATTCGAGGTCATGATCAGAATGGTGTTGCGGAAGTCGACCTGGCGCCCGAACGAATCGGTAAGGTGACCCTCCTCCATGACCTGAAGCAACATATTGAAGACGTCCGTATGCGCCTTTTCGATCTCGTCGAGAAGAACCACCGAATAGGGTCGACGTCGAATTCGCTCGGTCAATTGACCGCCCTCTTCGTAGCCGACGTATCCCGGAGGCGCCCCGACCAGACGCGAGACGTTGTGCTTCTCCATGTACTCAGACATGTCGATCTGGATCAGCGCTTCTTCTTCGCCAAACATAAACTTGGCGAGCGCTTTGGCGAGAAGGGTCTTACCGACTCCGGTCGGACCGAGGAAAAGAAACGAACCGACCGGGCGGCGTGGATCCTTGAGTCCTGAGCGCGACCGTCGGACTGCCTTGGCGATACTCTTGATCGCGTCGTCCTGGCTGATCACCGTGTTGTGCAGCTCGTTCTCCATGTTGAGTAGCCGGTCGGCCTCGGCGCTTTCTATCCGGGTAAGCGGAATGCCAGTCATCTTCGATACGGTCTCTCGGATGACTTCGGTGTCGACGGTTCCGCCCGACTCTTGCGCGTTCTCGCGCCACTCCCGGATGAGATCTTCCTTTTGCTTCTTGAGCTGTCCCGCCTTGTCGCGGATTCGGGCGGCTCGCTCAAAGTCCTGCTCGGCCACCGCCTCTTCTTTCTCCTTGTTGAGGCGCTCGACATCCTCCTCGATCTCTTTGAGGTCGGGGGGACGAGTCGTGTTGCGGAGCCGGACCCGTGAGCCCGCTTCGTCGATCACATCGATTGCCTTATCGGGGAGAAAGCGGCCGCTGATGTACCGAACCGCAAGCTCGACTGCGGCCTCGAGCGCGTTGTCTGAGATCTGAACTCGGTGGTGCGCTTCGTACTTGTCGCGGAGTCCCTTGAGGATCTCGATGGTCTGATCTTTTGAAGGAGGATTGACGATCACGCTCTGAAAGCGGCGTTCGAGCGCGCCGTCCTTTTCGATGTGTTTGCGGTACTCGTCAAGCGTCGTCGCCCCGATACATTGGACCTCACCTCGACTCAGGGCGGGCTTGAGAACGTTCGAGGCGTCGATCGCTCCCTCGGCTCCCCCAGCCCCGACGAGAGTGTGAAGTTCGTCGATAAAGAGCACGACGTTCTTCACCCGGCGAACTTCGGTCATAACCGCCTTGATACGCTCTTCGAACTGTCCTCGGTATTTGGTACCCGCGACCATCATCGCGAGGTCGAGGACAACAATCCGTCGATTCCTCAGCAGGTCGGGCACGTTACCATTGACAATCTCTTGGGCCAAGCCTTCGACGATCGCACTCTTCCCGACTCCGGGTTCCCCGAGTAGGACCGGGTTGTTCTTGGTCCTCCGCGAGAGCACTTGCATCACGCGTTCGATCTCTTCTTCGCGCCCAATGACCGGGTCGAGCTTGCCCTCTCGCGCCATCTCGGTAAGGTCTCGTCCGAATGAGTCGAGCGCCGGTGTTTTCGATCGGCCCTTGTTGCTCGGTTGAGAGGAGGGGACCGACGACTCTTCTTGGTTGTTCACGTCTGCTCCGAGAAGCTCGAGAACTTCGTTCTTCACGTCTTCGAGTTTGACTTGAAGGTCCATCAGTACTTGGGCCGCCACTCCGTCGTTCTCGCGAATTAGCCCGAGGAGCAAATGCTCGGTACCGATGTAATTATGACCCAGGTCGTTGGCCTCGTCTTGAGAGAGCTCGAGCACCTTCTTCGCCCGCGGAGTAAAGGGTAGTTGATTCATCGTGACCATCGACGGGCCCGACTGGACGTGCTTTTCAATCTCGGCCCGGATCTTATTGCCATCGACCCCGAGATTCTTGAGGACATTGGCCGCGACGCCAGAGCCCTCGGTCACAAGTCCGAGGAGGATATGCTCAGTGCCAATAAAGTCATGGTTGAACCGCTGAGCCTCTTTGCGGGCGAGCGCCATCACTTTGCGCGCTCGGTCGGTAAAGCGATCAAACATCTCGTTGGTCTCTTCTCACAACGTCGTATCAAAAAACGGTTATTAAGCTGGAGTTATCTATCGGATTGAGTCTGCGACGCAACCTGTACGCACCCCGCATTAAAACAGAGTTGGGCGCCGCGAGCCAGGAAAGGCCCGGGGGCGACTGGGATTTCAGGCGAGGAGCCTCGAGCCTCGGAACCGGCAACCTGGGGCCGACTCTCTCAATCGCTCACGTACTGTAGGTAGGAGCGAATAAATCGTGCACGTGCCACGTCTCGCTTCTCGGGAGAGTCGATCTCACGCCCCTCCATTTTTTGCAGATGGCCGGGTTGGGTCAGGACGAAAAGCTCGTTCACACACTTGAGATCGACGGATTCGAGCAGTCCGAGATTGATCCCGAGCCGGACGAGTGACAACGACTCCATCGTCTCCTTCGAGCTGATGATCCTCGCGTGGGTCAGGGTACCGTACGCGCGCCAGATCTTGTCCTCGACCACCTCGCGGTTTTTGTCGAGAAGGTTCTTACGAACATTGCGTTCGAACTCGATGACCTGCGGAATGATCGAGCGCACATTCTCGAGAATGTCGGCCTCGCTCTTACCCAGCGTGATCTGATTGGAGATCTGATAGAAGTCGCCGAGCGCCTGAGTACCCTCGCCGTAGAAGCCGCGCACAGCAAGACCTATCTGAGTGACCGCTTTGAATACCTTGTCGACCTGGCGCGTCATCGCGAGAGCGGGCAGGTGGAGCATGATCGAGGCACGGAGCCCCGTGCCGACATTGGTGGGACACATGGTCAAGAATCCAAATTTTGGATCGAAGGCGTAATTGAGTTCCCCTTCGAGCAGTGAATCGAGCCGATCCATCTGGACCCAGGTGTCGTCGAGTTGAAAGCCGGACTTCATCACCTGTAGCCGGAGGTGGTCTTCTTCGTTGACCATGATCGAAACGTCTTCGAAACCGTTGAAGGCGACCCCTCGCGGACCCGAGGCGAAGGCCTGCTCTCGACTGATCAGGTGCCGCTCGACAAGGACATGACGGTCGATCGAGGCGAGTTCGTCGAGGTCGTAGAACCGCACCGGTAGTTCGTCTTTGAGACCTTCGATCACCTGCCGGACCTCGTCGCGTATCTCCGCGCAGCCGGCGCGCGGCTCTCGCGAGAGAAAGCGGTGATCTTGGAGGTTTCTCGCCAGTCGGATACGGCTTGAAATCACGAGGTCGGAATCCGGCCCACTCCCGGACATCCATTCGCCAACCTTTTTACCGAAGTCGCTCAGCTGCAATTTTCCTCGCGTTCTAGGTTGTGAATGCGGTCTCGAATCTCAGCGGCGTGCTCGTACTCTTCCCGTTCCACCGCTGAGCTCAGCTCCGTCCGCAGGTCTTCGAGCTCCTTCTGTCGTCTTATCAGAGTATTGACTCGACTAGGAACCTTGCCCCGGTGTTGGGTCGAACCGTGGATCTTCTCGAGAAGCTCTTCGATTTCGTCTCGAAAGACCTCAAAGTCGTGAGGGCAGCCGAGCTTTCCACTATTGCGAAACTCGCCAAAGTCGATGCCGCACTGCGGACATTTGGGCTCGGAGACCTCTTGCGTGAGCTGCCCGAAGAACTCGGGGATCGAAACGTTCTTGACGTGGGAGTGGATAGCCACGCCCTTCTTCTGGGCGCAGGTCTCGCAGAGGTGAATCTCTTTCTTGGTATTATTCACGATCTCCGTCAGGTGTACGGTCGCTACTTCCTCGCGACAAACCTCGCAGATCATGGGTCAGTCCTCCGTACCAAAAATTGGGCAAGAACGTGTCCTCGCCCTCTGAGCGGGGTGCTCTTCAAGTCGGGACCACGAATTTCTCAGCTCTTGGGAGCTCAGACCTTCTTAGTTTCGTCTACTCAAGCGGGTGACTAAAGCTTTAACAGCCGAGGCGGAAAGGAAGCCAGCCGCCAGCAAAGTCATTCCGGTTTAGGCCGAGGGATACTGGGACGCTAAACCAGCCCAGCTTCTGATTATCGGTCACCGGTAGTCCCCCCGCTTCCGTCCGTTGGCCCGGACTCTGGCTTTCTTGAAGGACACGGTTCTTGCTGGAGCCTGGCGCTAGCCTGCTGGAGCCTTGCTCTAGCGTGCTGGAGCCTGGCGCTAGCCTGCTGGAGTCTAGTTTGATCGGTTTTTCGCAATCGAGGCCGATCTCCTGACCGGATCCGCATGCGGTTAAGCACCGATAAACTCAACCGGGGCAAAGTTTACAGGATTTCTAAATCGCTTCCCGCATGAATCTCCAAAAGCTCTCGGGTCTTTGCGCAACCTCTTGCACCCCGCCGAAGGCGCTCGGTGAGTTGCCTTAGATCTACGACAGTGTCGACGTCATTCCACGGCTCGAGCTCCGTAAACGCTATCGAGTCGGAGAGGAGCTGCGAGCGAGTTCGCGACAAAACCTCCGGCGATCCCCAATCGTCGCCTTCGAAAATCTGATAGGGCGGGAATGGCTCGGCCGGCAATCCGATCAGATAGTAGCCCCCATCCGGGGCGGGCCCGAGGACAACTTCTGAGCGCTTGAGCACTTCCGCTGCTTGCAGGAGCCGCTTCGGGGGCAAGTCGGGGGTATCGGCTCCAATCGCAACAACCCGAGGGAACTCGTGAAGCCCCCGCTCAAAACCGCGTCGAAGACGTTCGCCGAGGTGCCCTTCGCCCTGGGGCCAGTATAGGGTTGGGGGCAGGTCTCTGAGTTGAGGCTCAAAGGGCCCTGAATCGGGTCGATCCCCGAATAGGATCGGTTTGATCCCCGCCTGGTCGTGGCAGAGCCGTAGGGTATCTTCGAGGAAGGCCCCCGCAAAACGAGCCGCGAGCTCTGACCCGATCGCGGCGGCGAGACGAGTCTTCACCCGACCCGGGCTCGGCAGCTTGGCGCAGACGAGAACGAGCGTCGGCGTCGATGTTCGCAAGTTGTCTTTATCCTTTTCAGCAAGCGGACTTTCGTCCAGCTCGGACCTTAGATACCGGTTGACAGCTTGCTAAGCCAGCTTAGAATTCGGGTTCGGCTTGCGTTGAGTAGCTCTCGCCTCGAGCAGCCCTCAGGTGGAGCAGCGAATGCGTTGGTCGAACCTTTGCCACCGAGTTGAGTAGACTCGCCCAGCTGCATACGCGGCATTGAACTTCGACCGGGGTTCCTTCTGAATCTGCGAACTGAGCGCTTTGCTCGCCCTCGCGCTTCACGGGGACCACCCTTCTTGAGAGACTGAGTAAGTCCATGTCCAACTCAGGGTGATTCAAGCTCCGGACTGGTCACGGTTTGCGTTCAGCCCAGCGGGCAGGAGCTGCGACCGAAGGCGATCGGGTGGTTCTGCGTGGAAGTCCCTGGCATTGACCCGCTGCGAAGTCAGTGGGAAACCGCGAGGCGAACTCAAGCGCTAACCTCGACGACCAGCCGGGCAAACAAGGTCGAGACGCGTCGGCGAGAGGGCGGGAGCGAGCAACTAATTGCTGGAACCGACCGCTCGCTATTGGTTTTCGCCTGCCGAGCAAAGAATCACCACCTGGCGAATCGTCAGCATTGGCCTCGGCTCGCTGCCGCGTGAATCGGCACCGAATCGATTGCACGTCATTTAGAAGAACTGAATATTTAGAAGAACTGAATCAACGCATGAATCGAGACATTCTCCGCTTTGTCGACACGATCCACCGGGACCGTCAGATCGACAAGGAAGTTATTTTCCGAGGGATCGAGCTCGCCCTGCTCTCGGCCGCTCAGAAGAAACTCGGGGCCGAGGATGAAGTATCCGTAGTGATCGATCGCGAATCGGGAGAAATCGATGCCCGATTCGAAGACGAACAGCTCTCGCCCGAGGATTTGGGTCGTATTGCCGCCCTTTACGGTAAACAAGTCCTCTACCAAAAGATCCGCGAGGCCGAGCGGGAGGTGCTCTACAAGGAGTACGAACCCAAGATCGACAGCCTTCTCACGGGGACGGTGCAAGCGAAGAAGCCCGGCGGAGTCTTGATCATTTCACTGGGTAAGGCCGAGGGATTTCTGCCGCGGTCCGAGCAGTCCCCGGTCGAGTCTTTCAACGAGGGCGATCGAATCAAAGTCGTGTTGAAGGAGGTCAACCTTCAACCCAACCGCGTGCAGCTCCTCTGCTCGCGCAGCTCGGGAGAGCTCGTGAATCGCCTCTTCGAGCTCGAGATCCCCGAAGTCGCCGACCATGTGGTCGAAGTGAAAGCGGTCGCCCGTGAACCGGGCTACCGCACCAAAATCGCCGTGTCGACCTACGATCAAAACGTCGACTGTGTCGGAGCGTGTGTCGGGGTCAAGGGGGCGCGGATCCGAAACATCGTCGACGAACTCTTCGGCGAAAAGATCGACATCGTTCGCTGGAACGAATCGATAGAGATCCTCATCGTCGAAGCTCTCAAGCCAGCGGAGATCGCCTCGCTCGAACTCGACTTCGACAACCGAACTGCGCAGGTTTATGTCAAAGAGGATCAGCAATCACTTGCGATCGGGCGGCGCGGACAAAACGTACGCCTCGCCTCCAAGCTGACCGAATGGGACCTGAATATCAGCCCCGTCACCGACGAAGACCTCGAACGGATGCGGGCCGAAGGGCTGGAAAACCTCGCCCAGGGGATTTTCCAAGACCGCTTGGCTCAAGCCGAAGAAGAAGAGGCCGCTCGCGAAGCCGCCTCGGCCGACAACAAGCTCGACAAGCTATTCGAGGCCGCCGCGAGCAAAGAAGAAGAAGAAGAGCCCGAGGAATCCCGGCCCGAGACGACTGACCACGATCCACTCGCGGCGGCTCTGAAGAGTCGCGAGGACCAGACCGAAGTGGCGCTTTCCGAAGATCGAAGACTCGAAGACGCACTCGGTTCGATCGAACAAGAGTCGAAACCCTTAGACGAAATTCCCGGGGTCGACTCGGAGCTGACCGGACAATTGCACGAGCTTGGAATAAGAGACAGTCAAGCCCTGGCTACATTTGGCGAATCGTCGCTCGCAGGGCTCGAGGGTGTGGGAGTAGAACGCGCTCACGCTATTTTCGAGTATCTGCGCGCGCGCAATTGAGTGATTTAACAGCCAATGTAGCGGGCGCCTGAGCGGCCCCTGCGCTCAGAAAAATGAGATCGAGAGGTATCGCGTGGGCGTCCGCATTCACGCTTTAGCAAAGGAACTGAATGTTTCGAGCAAAGAGTTGCTCACCATTCTCAAACAGAATGGAATTCGCATCGCGAGTCATCTGAGTTCGATTCATTCCGACGTCGCGGACTCCGTCCGCAAGCAAGTCGAGGCGAAACGAAGAGCCGACGGCGAAACTCCCAAGAGTTCGAAAGAGTCGGACGGTAATCAAAACGGCGCGAGTTTGGACGAAGCCAAGAAAAAGGCGGCGGCTCCCAAAAAGAAGCCCATCGTTGCCAAGCGTGGCCCGATCATCGCGCGATCGAAGACTCCGGTCAGTCGACCCGCCGGCCCACCACGCCGGGACAGAGACCGCGATCGGGATCAATCCGCTGTCTCTCCCCCACCCAGCAGCGACCCACTGCCAGCTCCCGATCAAGAAGGCAAGCAGCGCGGTCGACGGGTTCAAAGATACTTTCCGGGCCGGAAACATAACGGTGGTGGAGCAGGAGGAGGGGTTCTAGGGGGCGGCGGCGGCGGTCCCGGAGGTGGCGGAGGGGGTGGCGGTAAAGGCCGCGGCGGTCAAACCCGTGACGTATCCAGAGGGCCGCAGAAACGCGGAGACGTACTCCCGGCCGACCGCCCGTCTGAGGTTGACGTCCAACTACCGCTCACTC
>CAYZYD010000158.1:0-8092 GCA_964482505.1 uncultured Planctomycetia bacterium
TCATTGGGATCGCGTTTCTCGAGTTCTATGGTCGGTTTCGAGTCGGGCTTACATTGGGCGAACAGATATCCTCCCCCCGTCCCCAGGCCCGCACAAACGAGCAGCGCCGCTACCAAACTTCGAATCATCCCATTCCTTTCACTTCCTCGCAGCGATCTTTGCTGCCTGAGGACTCATTTCTTCGTGAGGTCCATAAGCAAAACCCCGGTCGAAACCTCGGGTTTCCCTGGTAGGGAGAATTTCGAGGCGAGCCAGACGGCCGAAAATAGCAACGGACGGCCTCGCTTAACAGCCGTTTGGCGGGGCCGCAACGCAACTGGGCCCCCCTAAAGCTACTTTGCGGAGACACCGGGTTCGGTGCTGAGAAGCTCCTCAATACAGGCGAGCACGCGCTCGGGGGAGAGGGCTTCCATACAGAAGGTGTGATCGCAGTACCGACCACCGCAGGGCGAACAGGGGATTCCACTCGTGAGCACTCGGACCCTGGGCCCGTACGGCCGGTAAATCTCGGTGCTCTTGGGGCCAAAGAGAGCGACGGTGGGTCGGCCCAGCGCGGCCGCCAAGTGGATCGGACCCGTATCAGCCCCTACCGCGACTTGAACTTGCGATAAGAGCGCCAGCAGCCGTCTCAGATCCGAGGCTTCAGGAGCGAGGGTGATCGCCCCCTGGCTCATCTCGACGAGAGCTCGCGCTTGATCGAGTTCTGATGGGGCCCAGACAGCCACAACGTTGAAGCCACGCGCGCACAGTGATTCAGCAAGTCGCGAGTAGTGGGGGAGCCGCCACGCTTTGATCGAACCGCGTTGACTCGCGAACGGCAAAAGGGCAATCGTCCGGTCTGAGATCTGCGCTGCCAACTCGGACCTCTCGGCTTCGACCGAGGGAAAGGCGGCCTCTGCCGTGGCGCCCTGCCAGCCGAGCTCGCGGACTAAGTGGAGATACTTGTCGCTTCGGCTGACGAGGCCTGAGGGGGTACGCGCCGTTTGCCCGGGGAGGAGCCACGGGTACTCGCGGATTTCTGAACGGTGATGGGTCAGTCGGAGCTGGTGACGAGTGGCGAGGGCAACAGCCCGAGAGCGCAGGTTTCCCTGGAGATCGAGAATTAGATCGTATCGGCGCTTGCGGAGTCTCTTCGCCCCGATCCAGAGTTTCTTGATAGCAGCTAGCGGATTCGACCGGATCGTCCGCTTGAGCTTCTTTCGCGACACCGGAATCACTTCTCTTAGGGCCGGGTGACCCTCGAGGAGTGGAGCGAAGTTCTCTTCGCAAACCCAGTCGACTTCGGCCTCGGGCCAGTGCTGCTTGAGAGCGCTCAGCGCCGGCAAGCAGTGCACGATATCGCCGAGTGCCGTCATGCGCACCAGCAAGATTTCGCGGACTGGATCGAGTTGACTCGCGTCAGGAGGGGACAACAGCACCTCGCGCACTTCTCCGAGCTTCAAAAGCGGCCGTTCTGGCCCCGCGAACTTTCGAAGCGCTTAACTCTGCTGTTCGCCGAGCTCAAGTCGGCCCGGGCACCAACCCGTATCATACCTGATTCCGCGACTGCGAAGCCGGAAGACGTTCGCAGGCGGGATCATCCGGGCGGATAAGATCCTACGAGCCGGCTCGACTTGATTTGTTCGCTCAGTGTGTAAGCCTATTCGCGCGCACAAAAGGTCACTCGAGGTCTCGGCCGGTGTGGTTTGGACTCCGAGCCAACCGCGCCCGTCGCGGTACCCGACCTGCTCATGATTTCGCTCGATATCAGCTCGGAAGTCGATTGCCATTGCGCGGCCCCTTCTGGAGACGTCTGCGTGTCGATCTCTGGGTTGCAGCGGCGAGCGTGACCATCTCCCGGCCCTTTACCCATAGCAGGAGTCCCTCTTGATTCCCACCCGTGTCGGTATCACTTTTTTCGCCCTCTTAAGTCTGGTCGCTTCGTTGAGCGCCGGGGAATTCGAGCTAGCTCGCGGGATTCGAGTCATTCACGAACGAATCCCTCAAGGGTCCGAACTTAAGTACCGAGCCGTCGTCTCTGCCGGCCCCGCCTGGGAGGAGATCGGTGAGGAGGGGCTCGCCGCGTTTGTCGCCTTCGTACTGAGCGAAGCGGGCACTTCCAAGCTCGACGGGGTCTCACTCTCAGATCACGAAGAGCAGCTTGGGTTCACCTTTCGCGGATCGACACATGGCAATTACGCGCTTTTCCAGGGGCGCCTTGCCACGCGCGATCTCGACCGAGGCTTAGAGCATTTACTGGCGCGACTCTTTGACGCGAAGATCGAAGAGCCGAGACTCAACCAACTCGCCAAACGTTGGCTCGGAGAATCGGTCGCGCATCCCGATACCCTCCTCCGGGCCATCCTTGCCCGAGCGACCTTTGGGGGACTCGACCACCGATCGAGAACTGGGCTCGTTCGTGCCGAGCTGGACCTCGCTCGGTTGGGCCGCTTTTACCGGAGCTGTTATCAACCCCAAAGGCTCACCCTCTTGCTCGAGAGCCCGCTCGATCCCAAGGCATTGTCGGCAGCTCTCGAAAAGGCGTTTTCGACGGTCGAAGTCGAGGCAAAGGCGCGTGAGTTCCCTCACAAACAACTCGGGCCCTATCGATCGAGCGAGGCTCCCACAATCACCCAGACTCGCTTCGACGATTCGCGGATCGGCGATAGAGACTCCGTAGTCTTTAAACTGGGTCGGGCCGTCGACGCTGAATTTGAACCGGGGGTGGTGCGTTTTCTCGCGAGTCTTTCCGGTCTTCCCTTTCGCTACGATTACGAAAAAGATCGATTCGGGTTCTTATCGTTCACGCTCGAGGTTAAAGCGGCTGAGTTCATGACGGCACTCAAAGCGACTCTTGAGAAAGTCCAGGGCGTGCCCGATCAAATCGAGCCCGAGATCGAAGCGGTCAAATTTGAGCAATTCCTCGTGCAATCCTTCGATCCGACCGGCAACTTTATTGAAGGAGCGCTTCAATTTGGAGCTACGTCCTTTACGACTTATGCTGAGTTCGCGGCGACAGACCTCCGGGCCACGTCGGCGGAGGAGCTTCGCCGCGTCGCTCAATCGCTCTTCGATCCTGCGCAGATGCACCTCGTCGTGGCCGGGCTCGACGCAAAAGCGGCGGGCCGACTCACCGAGGCCTTTGGTGTCGAGTCGAAAAGGGTCGCTACCAAAGACTTCTACTTGTACCCCCGAGACGGCCGGGAGCTCTTGAACCGAATCGTCTCGGCCACCGCGCCTGATTCCGATATCCGAGAACTCAAGGCGTTGCGATGGAAGAGTCAAGAAACCCAGAATCTCGACGGCGAGTTGGTCGAGTGGGCCGTCGATTCGGCGGTGATCTTCTCGTCTTACATCCGGGTAAAGCGTCTCTCCCCTGGGCGGCCTCAGCAGCTGATTTCTGTGAACCCCCACCGAGGGATTCAACAGCAAGGGGCGAGTCCTCGGATCGATCTCACCGAGGCCGTGCACGAGCAGTACCTGAAGAGCTTGAAGACCGCCACGACTCCGCTTCTTCGTCAGTATCAAGAATTGCTGGTCGCCGAGATTGCTCCCCGAGTGGAAGCAGGGCAGCGGCTGAGGGGGCTCCGGATTCGCCATCCCGAAGTTCCCCGGATCATCGAGCTCTTTGTCGACCCCGAGACCTTTTGGATCAAGCGACGTTTCTCTCGAAGCCGTCGCGATTCAGATTGGCAGCGGCTCGAGGAATCTCTCGACGACTACCGTCAGTGTGGTGATTTTTGGCTGCCTCACGTTCGTTCGATCTATCAAAATGGCATTTTGCAGACTAAGATCGAAGTACAGACTTATGAGACCAACCCCACCCTCGACAAATCCTCATTTTAATTTCCATTTGGAGTCTCGATGAGCCTTCTGCTCGGCCTCGAACTATCGGCGGATCAGATCACGATTTCGGTGGTGGATCGACAGTCGCGAAGATTGGCCATCGCCACCGAGGCGCTCTCGTTTGATCTTCGCCGGTGGTGGCTTCACTCCCCTGAGATGATTTTTCGCGAGTTCTGTCAGCTACTCGAAGAGCAGATCCGGGGAGGACTCTTTCGACCGGCCGAAATCGCGGCCATAGGCTTTGTTGTTGACCACGGCATCTCTCTACTCGATCCCGACCTCAAGATAGTCTCACCGCGCGAACTCGTCTGGTCTCGGTCGAGCGCTAAGGATCGGACCCACTTGCCGGTGCGGCAGGCGATCGATGAACTCCGCGAAGAACAGCCGCGCGAGCTCGCCAAATTGGGGGCCTTTTTGAGCCTCGGCGATTACCTCCGCTTTCGATTGACCGGGGCGATCGCAACCACAGAGGCTTTTGCCACTCAGACGACTTGGTCTAGGAGTTGGGATCAGTGGAATCCGGACAGACTCAGCGAGGACCGCGTGCGACTCGATGCGCTTCCACCGATCTTCCCAAGCTGTTGGAAGGTCGGGGTGGTGCACGAAGATTGGATCAAGCGGTTCGGCTTTCGTCGGGGTACTTGGGTCAATTCTGGAAGCGATCCCTTGACCGCGCACCTGTTGCTGGCAGCCGAACCCGCCCAGGGAACTCGAGTTCTCTATCTCGAAAGTGGGTGTTACTCCGCTTGGGAGGTGGTACCGAAGCCTCAAGAGGCGAGTCTTGATCTCGTTCGGATCGGTAACTCTGACTATTGCTATCGTCGTCTCGAGATTGAGAGTTGGGATCCGCGAGGGAAGCCATGGGTCGCTCCGGACGGTGAACAGTGGACAATTGACACGCGTCTCACCCAACGATTTAGCGACTGGAGT
Source organism: uncultured Planctomycetia bacterium (assembly GCA_964482505.1). Taxonomy (GTDB): domain Bacteria; phylum Planctomycetota; class UBA8108; order UBA1146; family JAJFFE01; genus CAYZYD01. The sequence goes on from CAYZYD010000158.1 coordinate 4,756, forward strand.
TACTTACCGAGTGGCGAGGTGTGGTTTTCGTGGGAGTGTGCCGAGCCCTCTTCCGCGGCCGCCTTTCAAGCTGGACTCGGACTGGGCTGGTGGCCCGATAGCCGGCGAATTTGGCGTAAGAATCGCGCGCCCGTTGGTTACGGGGAGTTCTATCGCTTCTTGAGGGAGAGCGCCGAGCATCCCATTTGAGGTTGCCTCGATTTAAATCCGGTCTATGTTGTGCTTCCACCTAACAATTCCCGCCGCCATGCCCATGGTTTCGTCCCGCAAGACTTCGACGCCCGTCTCGCTGATCGCCCACCGATAAAGGGCGGAGTGATCGGCTAATCGCCGGGGCTTTGCACTTTGGGATAGTGTTCCTGGACAGGACTACATGAGCCCGGAGAGTTTAAAGAAGAAACTCCTCGACCGCTATCGAGGTTGCCTTCTAGGGATCGCAATCGGGGATGCGCTCGGATTCCCCCTCGAAGGTTCTTCGGCATCCTTTGTCCACTCAGTCGGGCCAAAGATCGTTCATTCGTTTCGCGCGGCTCGCGGTGGGTTATTTGAGCCGGGTCAGTACTCCGCTCTGACCCAGCTCGCGATCGCTAATGTTGAGTCGCTCTGTTCTTTTGGTACTCTCGATCCCCGAGAGGTGGCCGAACGTTACACTGAGTATTGGCGCGAAAATACTCTTGTTGGTAAAGACGAGCGATTGAGAGCTGCCCTTGAGCGCTTTGCCCAGACTGGGGACCTCGAAAGTGCTGGTTGCGCCGAGGGGATTGTCGGTCCGGCGGCTATCCCGCGCGCGCTGATTTTAGGGCTTTGGTATTACGACGATCCCGATGGATTACGCCAAGCGACGACCTTTTCGACTCGAATCACGCACCGCGATCCTGAAACAGAGGCCATCGCGCAGCTCACCGCCGCCCTGGTTGTCTATCTCGTGACCCACCGAGAGGTCGTTCTCGGCGAGTTGTTGTCCGATTTGTCCGAGTCGGTTCCCAGCGCTCCTTTCGAATACTCCCCGCTTCTGAGTGAGGTCACCAAGCTGATCGCGCTCCCGGAGCAGGAGGCAGTTGCCGAAGTCATCGCCTCTGAACTTCCGGGAGAACAATTCGGCGAAGAGCATGCGAAGCTCTGGCAAAGTTTGATGATTGCCCTGTTTTATTTCCTCAGGTATCCAAACGATTTCGATAGTTGTGTTCGCGGGGCATTGGAGGCGCACCCCTGGCGCGCTCTCACAACCTCGATTGCGGCCGCACTCTACGGTGGTTTTCACGGAGCGGATGAGCTTCCGGGGGCTCTGGTCGAGGATCTGATTCATGGCGATCAGCTACTTCTTCTTGGAGAACGCCTTCACGAGCGTCGACATGCGTAGTATCCGCGAGAAATATTCGCCGTTGAGTTTGGCGGAGGGATCCGACCGGACGTCCGGACTCCGTCAGCATAGGTTTTAGGTCTTCGTAGTCGCGGACCCACGGCCGAATGGCGTTTTCAGCCGCTGGGCTCACTCGGTCGTCCGCGGGAATGTCTCGCGCCTTCACTTTCGACGTTCGCCTAAAGCGGTTATGGTTCTCTTCGAGAGAGGTGTCTCGTAAGGGAACGGACGCCTCCCGAACTTTGGACGAATCGCGAGCAGGGGGTGAGTTTGAATAAGGACATTATGATGTTTGGGGAGGTCGCCTTCGACAAGGGGCACGTCTCAGCGGCCCAATTGTACGAAGCTTTGACCATCCAAGCTCGGCTCGAAATCCAAGGCAAGACACGTAAGTTTCTCGGCGAGATCCTGGTTGAGCTCGGCTATTTAACTGAGCAGCAAGTGCTAGAGATCTTGACCTATTTGCACGCGGGTCGTTCGCCCGAGTCCTCGCCGGGCCCCCGTCCAAATATCAAAGACGAGGCCTGACTATGCTCTGGGCCAGCAATGACTAGGGTGGCAAGCACAGATCGGGCTGTAAGCTATCCGGGGAGCTATGAGCTTTGAGGATCGGGTCGCACGTGACGACCTCTGGATCAAGACACTCTCCCGGCTCGCTCCGATCTATTCGCTCGCACTCAAGTTCGACCAGCGTCGTCAGGTTCGCGGCAGTCGATATCTCGATCGCCCCACGATTTCCGTTGGCAATCTCACCGTCGGTGGGACAGGAAAGACTCCGGTGGTTGCCGCGATCGCGCAAGCGCTCATGGAGTCTGGTCAACTACCCGTAGTTTTGAGTCGCGGTTATCGACCTATCGACGGTCGCGATAATGATGAGTCGCTCTGGTTGAGGCGGAAAGTACCCGGTCTTTATCACTTCACGGGACGCGAACGCTACGAATCGGGCTGCGAAGCTTTAGGAGAGAATCCCGATCTCTCCTCAGTCCTCTTGGACGACGGTTTTCAGCACCGGAGGCTGGGTCGCGATGTCGACGTTGTTGTGATCGATGCGACTCGTCCCTTTGGCTTTGGCAAGCTTTTGCCAGCGGGTCTGCTCCGAGAAACGATCCCCGCCTTGGCCAGAGCGCACTTCGCCCTGATTACTCGGGCCTCGCTCGTGTCTGGTCACAAACTGCGGATTTTACGCACTTATCTCTCCGAGTTTCACCGGCTGTCGGTTCAAGTAGTAAGAGAGCGTTACGGAGATCTACGTCGAGTTAAGGATCAGCAATCGATCCCTCTCGACGGCTCTCGACCAGTCGGCCTCTTTGCCGGGATTGGCAATCCGCAGGCTTTCTTTAGCGCGGTTCGCAATCTTGGTCTCGACGTATACGGCGTCCGTTCGTACCCCGACCACTACGATTACGGCGAACGCGACCTCCAGACACTGAATCGGTGGGCTCAAGAAATCGGAGTCAATCGACTCATCTGCACTGAAAAGGACGGGGTGAAACTGCAGAGCCTGCGCAGAGAGCTGCCCAATGTTGAGCTGCTCGAATTGGGGCAAGACTACGAGTTCGATACCCAAGCCGTCATCCTCGAGGCAAATCGCCGATTTGCTCTCAGGTCACACACCACTTGTTGATCCGCGGGGCGGACTATGCCCCGACACCTCAGGGCGGCATGAGATCCCGTTCGCAAAGGTGTCAGACTTCCATGAACGACGTAATGCGACCCGACTCCTCGCGGCTCACGACCTCTCGTAGCGCGATTCAATGTGGCGTGGTTTGAGCAGAGGGTTGGGTTCGCAGGAACCTACTTAACCATTCGAAACCCTCTGACTTAGTGGTCGAGGCAAGACCAAGACGGTTCGAATTCTGTTCAAGCTTGTTTCGAGCGGGTCTTTCGGTTCTTGCAGGCCCCTGCCTGCTAGCAGCTTGCCCGAAAAACTCATTCCGCGCGGGAGGCCGAGCTTCCTTCGCCCAGCGCCCCCGGCGA
>CAYZYD010000159.1:0-8066 GCA_964482505.1 uncultured Planctomycetia bacterium
CGCCTGACGACTTCTCGCGACGCGGTTCATGAATAATGCGTGACGCAGGCGGCCCCGGGGGTTGGCTTCACTCGAGAGAGATCAAGCCGCGACTAGCTTGATTCCGCTAGTCTACATTCCGATATGAGGCGACGCACAGCGCCGGGGGAGACGTGGGGGGAGCCGGGCTCTCGAGCACTCGAATGGAGCTCGGACACACCCGTTTTGCTAACGATCTCAGATACGTCGCTCGTGCGGACTCCTCCTCCCGCAACGATAGTCAGCCGACCCCGAGCCGCTTTGACGAGTGCGGCGAGCCGCTGAGTCCCGAGCGCTGCGCGCGGAGCGGCACCGCTGCTGAGGATCCGAGCAAAGCCGAGTTCGGTCACGGTTTCGAGTGCGGCCTCCCAATCTCTCACGAGATCAAAAGCTCGGTGGAAAGTCACGGGATACGGATGGCAGCCCTCGACCACCTGCTGGCAGAGGTCGCGGTCGATTTCGCCGCTCTCGGTCAGGGCTCCAAAGACAATTCCGTCGACACCCGCCGCTCGCAGACGATCGAGTTCCAAAAAGATCTGGCGCCGTTCGGCCGCGTCAAAACAAAAGTCGCCGGGTCGTGGTCGCAGCATCGCAAAGAGGGGACAGCTCGCCGATTGGCGGGCGGCCGCGAGCAGGCTCGGCTCCGGAGTGAGGCCATCCTGATCGAGTGATCGGCAGAGTTCGAGTCGGTCTGCTCCGGCTCGGACTGCGTGCTCTAGACTGACGAGCGAATCGAGGCAAACTTCGAGGATCAGCCCAGCCGTCATACTAGCGCGCGTCCCTCTCGCATTTTCGTTCGGCCTTTTCGAAGGGGGATCACTTTAACTTTCTCGGACGACCCGAGGGCTCGCGAGTTTCGGACTCAACTGCTCGTGGGATTGGGCTTTGAGATTCGGACGAGGCCGGGGCTGGGGGCCACTCTCAAACTGTTGATCGATCGCCGCTTGGAGCGGGGCGAGCGGCCATGTCGGCCCGCGGTTTGCCCGCTTCTTTATTCCCATGTTAGTCTTCATCGGCACTTTGCGCTTAACCGAATTATTTTCCACTAAGGAGCCTTCGGCATGCTTCGGAATCTCTCCCTATGCATCCTTTCGGGGTCGCTCGCTTTACTTGTTTTAGCCGCGGGTTGTGCTTCGAGTTCTCAAGACCCGATCGGTCCTACCACCGAGCAAATCGAACTCGAGAACGCGCGGACGTCACTTGAGATGGTCCAGTCGGCGCTCAAAGGGATGGCGGACGAAAGAGATCGATTCCAAGACCTCTACGTGACCGCAGTCTCAGAGCTCAATCAGCGCATAGACGATGTGGAATTCTACGAGGCGCAGTTTCGCGAACGCAGCCAATCGACTCAACAACGCGAAGATCGGCTCGCCGAGCTCGAACGCGAACTCGCGATCGCCAAGTCGCAGTTTGAACAGAATCGGGCGCTCGTAGAGAGTCTGAAAGAGTCCAACGAGCGCCAGCGCAAACGTCTGGACGAAGCCTTCAAAGAGCGGGACGGGCTCCAGCGTCAGCTCACCGAATCGGAAGCTCTCAGGGAAGAACTCGTCGCGGCCAACGAGAAGTTTACGCAAGAACGTAGCGAGCTCGAAGAGCGTCTCGCCGCCGCAAACGTCGGGATCAACCCCGACTCCCACGACGCAGTGGTCACTCTCAAGAACGATCTCAAAGCGCTCAATGACGAACTTGCCGTGCTGCGACCGCTCAAAGTGGAGGTTCGCGATCTCGAAACCAAGATCAAAGGTCAAAAGGCGACAAACACCGAGCTGCAAGATCGAATCGACGAACTCCTGCGCGCCCGAGGTCAAGTCGAAGCGCTGCCGGGGGTCGAGAAGGTCGGCTTTGATTTACTTCAGTACGGCCAGCGCTCCTACAACGAACTTCTCCAAGGAGAATTCAACCGAGATAATCTCATCGCGGCCGGCGTCGTATTGGCAATCGCTTTCTTCTTCTGCTTCGTGCTCATCTTGATGATCAAAGTCAGCCGGAGCAAGCGGCGGGTGCGTCAGATGGAGGCGCAGATGGCCGAGTTTGAGAGTCGACTCAAGGAGCCTCAGCGTCCGCCCTCAACCGCAAAGCGCTTCTCAGTGCCCCCAGATCTCGTGGCAAAACAGCAGCAGCAACAGACGCGCCCGCAGGTCCAGACGCGTCAACAGCCCGTCGCGCCGCGGCCCCAAGTCGCTACGCCGCCGTCCAGTTATCCGCAACAGGTCGCTCCTCAGGCCCAACCCGCCCCGCCCGCGATGCGAAGACCCGCGCCCCCGGTTCCGAGTCAGCCCGTCGAAGAGCCGACCCAGCTGATGGGTCGGGGGACGATCTCGGCCTCTTCGAGCTCCGGGGCTTGGAACAACGCAGTCACCGAAGACCTCGACGAAGCGATCAGCCAGCAGCGCTCGGGACAGCAGCAACCGGTGCGTCCGACGAAGCCTGCCACTCCTCCGAAGTCGGATACTGACGATGACGATCTGCTCCGCGACCTTCGGCAGGTTATCGACAAGAAATTCTCGTAGCGACGGCTCGGTTCGGTTGGGCAAAGCTCGCGCTCGGGGGTGCGGTATCGAGAGTCTCTGTGCCACGACGTTGACGACACGAGTCACAGGCGGAGGTTGGGTGTCGGCGAACCGAGCCGCCTGCGCAAAAAGCCCTTCCGGTTAAGGGCGATGTTGGGACCACCGCCGTACGACTCGTCGCCGGCCGTGATCAATCAGAGGTCGCCTCGGGCTTGACCCCGCATGCCTTGCCGGCGATTGCTTGACGACTCTCTCCTTCGCGGTCATCCAGTTTATCAAGAGCGCGGATATGGGAGAGGGCCGAACTAACAGGCTCTCTCACTCGTACCACTCGCCCTCAAACCCGGGCGGAGGGGTGATCCAGCTGATATCTCCAAAGCTGATCGCCGTCTCGACTCCCGAGTAAGTGACCTTGAGCTCCTCTTTGGTCTTGTTGATCGTTTTGACGACGCAGAGAGATTGGAGCTTCGGTACAAAGACCGAGTCTCCCTTGCGCAGTTTGAGAGCGCGTTCGCGACGTCTCACCGCGAGCGAAGTCTGCTGTTCAGCCTCTCTGAGACAAGTTTCGAGAGCTTCGAGCGCTGGCTGTCGATCGGCCGGCAATTGTCCGAGTTGCTTGAGAGCCTCACGAATTTGCCCGACCACCTCGCGCACGCGCGCCTCTTCAGCCTGCTCAGCTTCGTGCTCGAGGCTCTGCTTGAGATCGTGAGCCGCCTTGACTTCATGGTCACGCTCTCGCGTGAGCGCTTCGGCCCGAAGTCGCTGCGCTTCGAGTTCCTGCTTCTGCGTGTCGAGAGCTCGCTGGGTCTGTTGCATCCCGTCGAGAATCTCCTCGTCGACGCTATCCTCGCGACGCATGATCTGCTCGGCGAGGTTGACCACATCGTCGCGGAGTCCGAGCTTGCGCGCGATGATGAGTGCGTTTGAGCGACCCGGGATGCCGACCATGAGTCGATAGGTCGGCGCGAGTCGTTCGGGGTCAAACTCCATCGAGGCGTTGAGGCATTTCTTGTGTCGGAATGCAAACTCCTTGAGCCGACCGATATGAGTGGTGACGACGGCCATGACGCCGCGCTCGTAGAGCTTGGTCAGGATGGCTTCACCGAGTGCGCCTCCCTCGAGCGGATCGGTGCCCGAACCGAGTTCGTCGAGAAGGACGAGACTCTTTGAGCCGACCGAACCGAGAATGGCCGAGATCACTCGCATGTGCCCCGAGAAGGTCGAGAGGTTCTGTTCGAGGCTCTGCTCGTCTCCGATATCGGCGACGATTTGATCGAAGACCGGAAGCTTCGCCCGCCGGCAGGGAAGCGGCACCCCATACCCGGCCATCTGGGCAAAGAGACCGAGGGTTTTGAGCACGACTGTCTTCCCCCCTGTGTTTGGCCCGGTCACGATCATTTGGTAGCGCTGCGCCGAAAGCGAAAGCGACAGCGGTTCGATCCGGGGGCATACACGATCCATCTCGAAGAACTCGGCGCCGCTCTCCTGGTGTTCACGCCAGAGCAGGAGAGGATGGCGAGCCCGGTCGAGCTCGAGTCGTCGCTCCTGGTTCAATTCAGGGATCACCGCTTGAAATGCGCGTCCAAAGCGCGCTTTGGTCACGGCGAGGTCGAGAGCGAGTCGAGCCTCGTAGAGTTTGATGATCGAAAGCCGACGTTCGGCCGCGCCCCGCGTCAATTCGCTGAGGAGTTTTGAAATTTCGAGTCGTTCGCGACGGCGAAAGTCCTGGAGCTCGTCGCCGCGCGCGACGATCGCCTGCGGTTCGATGTAAAGCGTCGAGCCGGTGGCCGATTCTCCGTGGACGATGCCGGGCACCTTTTGACGGTGCGTCGACTTGACCGGGAAGACAAAGCGGTCGTTGCGCACGGTGACGAGACGGTCTTGGAGTGCGGAGCGAAAGGCCGCCGACTCGCGCGCGCGTTCCATCCAGCGACGCAGTTCGTCGCGCAGGCGCTCGATGCGTGCGCGAATCTCTGCGAGCTCGGGGGAGGCGCTGTCGAGGATTTCGCCTTTGGGGTCGCAGGTCGCGAGGACTCTTTCGGCGAAGCGACGCTCGTCGGGAAGGGGAGCGAAGAGGGCGTCAAGCTCGGGGGCGATGCCACGCTGCTCCGCTAGGAAGTCCCGCGTTCTGGCGCAACTTTGGAGGAGCCAGCCGATTTGGTAGAGCTCGATTGGCTCGAGCGGACGTCGGTCGAGGGCACCGTCGGTTGCGACGAGGGACTTCACGTCTTCGAGAGTCGACTGGAAGGCTTGACGGTGCCCCGCCTCGAGGAGTGCCTGCACCTCTTCGACCTGTCGGTAGAGACGGACAGAGTCGGCGAGATCGCGCCCCGAGAAGCCCTGCGCACAGTCCTCCTTGAGCTTCTCACGAACGGGTTCGGTGGCGGCGAATTCTCCGAGGAGACCCGCTAAGTGGGAGACCTCGAGCCGAGCTGCCGACTCGCGGTGGAGGCGCTGCCGCTCCTGAGCACGATGATCCTGGGAGCGTCGACTTTGGGGGGGGCGACGAGGCGCGCGCGGAGGAATCGACTCAGACGGGGCCATGACAGAGGGCGGGCTCCTTGGCAATCGGGAAGTTCGCTGGGACTCGGGCTTTTATTGTTTGTTCGACTCGGCAAAGGAATCGACGATCGCTTGGGTGACGTCGACCTGTGGGGAGTGGTAGAGGACCGGTTTCCAATGGACGGCTTTTTTGGAGAGTGACACTTCTTCGAGCAAGATCACGTCGAAACCGTGGTCGCGACCGAAGGCCTCGACGCTCTTGAGGACCTCCTCGAGGATCTTTGCGTAAGAGCTTTCACGACGCTCGTCGAATCGTCGCGCCGCTTGAGCTTGCTCGTACTTGAGCTCCTGTGAGAGCGAAAAGCCCGACTTCTCGATGCGACTGTAAGTCGGCGTTCCAGGTTCGAGCAGATCCAGTTCCGCCTTTTGCTTCTTGATCTTCGATTCGAGCGCCCCGAGTTTCTGTTGAAGCTCTTCGCCGAGCACGGTGAGCTCTTTCTCGAGATTCGTCTTTTTGGGATGAGCCGCGAACACCTCGTCGAGGTCGCAGACCCCGATGCGAGCTCCATCCTTGGGCGTGGCCGCGACTGCCAAGAGGGCGAGTGCGGTGATCCAGCCGAACCAATTGAGCATGGAGTCGTTCCTCTCAATTCTTGAGTGGTGATTAGAACCCAAAGCCGATTTCGAATTGGAATCGCTGCTTCCGGTCGCCCTCTTCAGAGCGGAAGGGCTCCGAGTAGAAGACGGAGATCGGGATAATCTGTCCGAGCAGCCCGACATTGATCAAGATACCGGTTCCTACCGACATTCGGTAATCATCGAGTTTGATATCGTCGACTTCTGAGACCAGATTACCAAAGTCGGTATAAACGGCTCCGCGGACCGTCTCCTCAAAAATCGGAAAGGTGTATTGGACCGCTCCGTAATGGCGCAGGACCCCACCGACTGGATCTCGGTTGAACATCGGTCCGACCCCGCGGAAACGAAAACCGCGCAGAGTTCCCACTCCGCCCAGGAAATAGCGCTCAAAGATCGGGACTTCGGGGGTGTTACGATTTTCCTCCGCCCAGTCGAAGCGAGTGCGGAACTGGAGGATGTGGCGTCGCTTCTCGCCGTCGAGCGAAGCGTGGATCGTCTTGTAGTAGCGATAGTTCGCCGATGCCTTGGAGAGATCAACTTCGGCCCCGAGAGGTCCCCCGGCGACGGTGTAAGCGCCACCCACCGACCACCCGTCGACGGGCCCGAGAACGGCGCGGTAGACCTGGCGGTCGTAGTCGAGAAAGAGGGTTGAGCTCGAGACGCGAGTGCGTCCTTCGACCCGGAAGATATCGGGGGCTGCATCTTCGTCGATGTCACGGATCTCGACCACCTCAAACCGGTAGTTGATCCGGGCGGTGAGATTTTGGGTAAGCCGTTTACCGAGTCCGATCGTGAACTGCTGACGGTCATCGCGAAACTGATCGAGGATATTGTCGATGATCGCGAATTCGAGCGAGAGGCTGACGTCCGTATCGGCGACGTGCGGTTCGACAAACTCGACGACGTAGCGGGAGAGTTCGTTACCGGGTGAGGCTTGAATCCGGAAGGACTGACCCGCGCCCACGAAGGAATCGGGGAGATCCCAGAAACTCTCGGGGGTGTCGAAGAGATCGAAGTTGAGTTTGTTGAGCTGGATGTTACCGACGATACCACGCCCCGTGACCACCCCAAAGCCAAAGACAAATCGACCCGTGCTGCCTTCGGCCACGTCGACGACAACGTTCTTCTGGTTTGGGTTTGAGCCATCTTCGAAGCTGAACCGAAGATTGTCGAAGTAACGCAAGCGAAAGAGATTGCTGCGCGCTGCCTCGATCTTTGAGAATTTGATCTCTTCGCCCGGGTAGAAGGGGAGTTCTCGACGGATGACTTTGTCTTTAGTCTGGGTATTCCCCCGGATCTCGATTCCCTCGACAAAGAACTTCTCGCCTTCGGTGACATCGATCGCGAGGGAGACGACATTCTCGCGCAGCCCGACCACTTGGCTGACGTTGGCGCGGGCTTCGATATAGGCTCGTTCGCGGTAGAGGTTTTCGATCGAGTTGAGACTCTCGCGCAATTCTGGTCCGTCAAAATAGTCGTCGCGCTTGAGCGTCACTCTGCGCTTGAGGAGGTCCTCGGGAAACACCTTGTTGCCCTCGATCGATACGTTGACGTCGCGAATTCGGTATCTGACCCGCTCTTCGATTCGGATCCGCAATACCAGCCGGTTGCGCTTACGGTTGAAGGAGAACTCCTCGGGAAAGACGACGACGTCGAAGAATCCCTTCGAACGATAAAACGTCTCAAGGCGGCGGACGTCCTCGAGAAAAGTCTCTTCGTCAAACTTACCCGGAGTGGGGAAGCCGAAGAACCAGCTCCGCCGCTTGGTCTCCATCACGCGGCGAAGCTCCTTGTCGGAGAAGCTCGAGTTACCGCGAAACTCGACGTCGACCACCGAAACTTGCGGTCCTTCGTTGACGACGAACTGTACGATCCGCCCCGACTTCTCTTCGACGTAGACCGACTCGGATCGAACTTCGACAAAAGGGTAGCCGCGCTCCTTGTACTGGTTCTCGATGTCGCGTTCGTCGTAATTGACGTCGATTTCCCAGTAGAGCTTGCCGCGTTGGGTTCGCGCATTCTCGAGGATGTTCTTGCGATCGAGGCGGACGACCCCTTGAAGACGCACGTCGAGAATCTTGTCCTTCTCAAAGAACTGGATCGTAATTCGAACCCCGTCTTGAAGCGGCTCGACTCGAGGTGGCTCAATCCACCAAAATTCGCCGGTCTCCCATTGGTTCTGGTAGTCCTGGCGCAGATCCTCTTCGCGAAAGTAGCCCCCGACCTTGGTCTGGAGTTGGATCAGCACCTGTTGTTCAGAGAGCCGGTTGAGTCCGAGAAGACGAATCTCGCGCACGATGGGCGCTGGCGCCGTCGTGTCTTAGGCTCAGAGATTTGGGGCTATGAGATCTTGGGCTCTGACGTCTGGGGTGAATGTTCCTAAGCTCCCGAGGATCA
>CAYZYD010000160.1:0-8011 GCA_964482505.1 uncultured Planctomycetia bacterium
ATCGCGAGCTGTGCGTTCGCTCTCTCTCGCCGCCAAGTAGTCGATTAACTCGGGCAGCGGCGTCGCGACTTTAAACTCGCGCGCCTTGGTCTTGGCCTCCACCTCAACCGGTTTGGTGAAGTTCGCGACCGAGTTGAGTGCGTAGTCCATCGACCAGCCCGCGACCACGATGTAGAAACTCAGGATGACAAAACCGGCGACGACTCCGAGCCAGCCGATGCCAGCCCACGGGGTCTTTTTTCCTTCGAGCACTGCGAATGCCGCGATGGGTTGTTTTTGAGCCGAGCGCCCGATGAGGATTTCGGCCACCATGATCGGTAGTCCGACTAGGGCGATGCAGGCGAGATAAATCAGAACAAAGAGGCCACCGCCGTTCTCCCCGGTGATGTAGGGGAACTTCCAGATGTTTCCGAGGCCGACGGCGGAGCCCGCTGCGGCGAGGATAAAGCCCCAGCGACTTCCCCAACTTCCTCGGTCGGCTCCTCCGTCTTGATTCTCCTCGGCCATCGGCGACACCCTTTCCACCCACCTGCAATTTAGTGACAGCCCGTCGGTACGGTTACTCGACGGTTGCTTACCGTCGGGCCGACTATAGGCGAGGTCCACGGGAGGGAAAAGGCCTGTTAGGGCGGGTGCTCGGACGGTTAGGACGAATCCCCTTGGCCTGAACCGAGTCAGCCCGCATCATGACCGAGGCTCTCGATGCCCCTTCCTACAGACTGAAAGAGACTCATGAAGTGCGATACGCGTCATTTTGCGGGCTTGGTTACACAACTGCTCCTTTTGGTTGTCGGGTTCGGCGTGGCCGCAGCCGAGGATCGAGAGGGGGCCCCGCATTGGATCTCAGTCCATCGTCCTCCGGCCCAGGAGTTGATCCAGCCGCTCATCGATCTGCGAAGGTCCCAGGGATACGAGATCGCTGAGGTCGTTGTCCAAAAGGAGACGACACCTGCCGAGATCCGGTCGCGGATCGAAGCGCTAGAGCCTGACGCCAAGAGCGTGGTGGTCTTGGTCGGTGCCTATGTCGGTGAAGATCCGGAGTGGTTGATTCCCGCGTTCTCGGGCACAGTCCAGCGGATGAAAGATCAACCCACCGACAATGGTTACGGTCTTCCCGGCGAGTCACTCATGCCTCGACTCGCAGTCGGTCGGCTCCCGGTAAGGGATGCCGAGGAGCTCAGGAGCCTAGTCGACAAGATCCTCAAGTTTGAGCGGGATTCGCGACCCGGAGCCTGGCGTCGACGATTTGTTCTCTTCGCAGGTGCTCCGGCCTTCAACCCGTTCGTCGATCAGATGCTCGAACGGGCCGCGCTTGGGAAGATCGGGCAACTCGGTGCTGAATGGCTCGCAAACGCGATCTACTTTAGCCCCTCCTCGCCCTACACGATTCCCTATATCACCCTCCGAGGGCGAGCGCAGCAGTACCTCGGGCTCGGGCAGTCTCTCGTGATTTTTCTGGGACACTCGAGTGCGCAGGGGTTCTGGTGGGGGCAACATCAGGACAAGACTTCGATCACATTCGGCAACGCACTGCGCGGGAAACACTGGCGCGAGATTCCGATGGGGCCGACGGGGCTGTTTGCGAGCTTCGGCTGCGAAGGGGCGCAATTGGGACCTCTACGAAACGAGGGATACGTCGTTCACTCGATGCGCAATCCGCGCGGCCCCGTGGCGGCGATTGGTTCGCACGGGATCTGTTGGGCCGCGATGTCGCTCTTGATGGCGGAGGGGCTGATCAACGTGCCCTTCGATCAACCCGGAACCCTGACCATGGGCGACATTTGGCTGAGCACGAAGCGCAATCTCGATCGGGGCGAGATCCCCCAACTGCTCTATATGGCGCTCAACCAAGTGGACGGAGACACCGGGACTCCGCAACCGATTCAGCGTCGCGAACACCAAGAGATGTTCCTCCTCCTCGGTGACCCCGCCACCCGCTTCCCGCAGGCGATCCCGCTCAAATTCACTGCGAGCTGGACCGGCGAGTCACTCAAGATCGAAGGGCAACTTCCCGAGCACTGGTCCACGGCCGTCGGTCGTCTCGCGCTCGTGCGACCGCTCTCTCAATCGCCGGGAGGTCTCGAGGCGATTCCCGAGAAGGCGAGCGCTGAGGTCAAGCATGCCACGCTGATCAAGAATCACCAGCGAGCCAATGCGATCGTGAAGTTTGAGCGCGAGATCGATATCGAGAGCAACCGAATCGAGCTATCACTCGACTGGCACGGAGCTCCACCGAGCGGTGTAGTTCAACTGATACTCATCGGGGAGGGGCAACAGACGGCGATTGGTGCGGTCGGCCTTGCTCAGAACTCCAGCGAGGATTGATCGCCTCTGCTTGGGCAGCAGTCCGCGCTCACGAGGTGTTTTTGGAGTGAGGTAGAGAGGTGGGGTGCGCGAAGCTCGGCCGGAGTTTGTCATTTGGCACATTCTGCGAACTCTGGCGTGGTTCACACGGCCAGATATCTAAGCCATGGACCGATTGCTCAGTGGACGTCGGAGAGGTCGCCCTCGTCGGAGAGGGTGAAGTCGTCGACGCTGATATCCGATTCCGAGAGCGGTTTCTTGTCGGGATCTTCAGGGTCGAACTCGAGATCTGGCTCGACCCGATCCTTCTCCTCCGTCTCGCCCTCTTCTTCCTCCTTAAGCTTCTCGTATTCCTCTTCGCTGAGCTTGCCCTTCTGACGCAATTCTTGGAGGGCGCGATCGAGCGCTTCATCGGGGTCGGCTCCGACGACTCGCGCCTCGATCGCGGCGGCCGCCATGGTCGCGCTGTGGCCGGGGTTGAAGAGGACCGACTCGCGGAGCTGGCGTTGCCTGCCTTCGAGGCGGCGTGCATCTTCGAGCAGCTCTTCGACGTATTTCGGAATCATGCCGACGTCTTTGAGCGAGACGACGCGCCCCACGTCTTCGCGCAGCGCGAGTTCGAACGGTCGTCGATTTTCCAGTGACTTGCTTCGGAATTCCAGGGGGATATCCATGAAGAGAGTCGGCCGGAGGGTGCCGAGAGCGAACTCGTAGCCTATCGGTGAAGTATCGGTGACGAGGGCGTGGCTCGACGAAAGGAGCGCTTGAGTCGTCTCGTTCGTCGAGAGCTGAAACGCCGGCTCGCGCTCATATCTCAATTGGTAGTCCTTCACGATCTTCTGCCGGTTCTTGAGATCGTAGGGGACGTGAAACTTGACTCGAAAGTCGCTGCTGAGGAGCACCCGGACAATCGAGGGCTCGACTTTGCTGTAAAACTTCTGGCTTTGTCCCGAGACGAGTACTGTCGTTCCGAATTTCCCGTCTGCTTCCTTAGGAATTCGGCGAACCCGTTCGAGCGTCATATCGATGTTTGAGGAGCCGTGAGCGAGAGCGTCGATCTTCTTGTTGCCCATGAGCTCTTTGATCTCGACGATCTGGTGGGGGCCGGCGCAGAGGATCGTCGTGAACATCTTGAGCTGCTTGGTCGTGTACTGCGTGTGCACGCTACAGAGGTTTGGGAGGACGAGAATGTACTCGGGGACCCAGCGGGACTTTGGCAATTTAAAGGCGTCGAGGTGGGGCTTCGTCATCACCACAACCTTCGACTTGAGAGTAGCGAGAATTTGGCGGCGGACGATCCCGTTACCGACGTAGAAGGCGTTGAGATTGTTCAGTCCCATATTGAGGACGGGGTCGGTGGGGTCCGCGGTGAGGTAAGTGACGGGACGCTTCTGCGCGATCGTGAGCCGGAGAACCATCGCGCTCAGAGCGTTCCACTCTTCGGCGGCCTCGACGTAGAAGGTCGCGAGCTTGTTGAAGGAATCCAGCTTCCAGAGACGCTGAGCGTCCCGGAGAATCTGCATATCCGACTTGGTCATCCTGCCCCTTTAAAAGGATCCCTGGGTTGATAAAGGCTCTTTGATATCGGCACTGAGTACGGTGTCCTTAAATAATGCGAAGCCCTTCCGAAAAAGAGTAGCATCCGCGCCGTAAAGCTCGTTAGAGTTTCGCGAGATCAGCCGCTTGAGCAGAGGGCTGAATGGCTCCGGGCGCATAACTTGGCGGTTATCGATGAGGCCGCCGCGACCGAGCGTTGACATTATCGGATCAATCTCGGGAGGCTTTCTTGTCAGAGACGCCGATTTGGGTACCCCAAGCGGAACGAATCGAGCGAGCTAATGTGACTCAGCTCATGCGAAAACTCGGCTACGACTTTGCGGCAGAGGATCCCGCAGGTGTCGAATCAACCACTCGTGAATTTGTGCGGCGAAGCCAGGCTGAGCCCCACTGGTTCTGGGCGGCTGTGCTCGAGGACATCGGGATCCGCTGGACCCGGCCCTACACTGAGGTATTCGACGATTCTCGCGGTCCTGCTTGGACCGACTGGTTTATCGGCGGTGAGACGAACCTCGTTCTCAACTGCGTCGATCAGCACCTCGAGATTCGGGCCGACCAACTCGCTTTGATCTCCGAGTTAGAGGACGGGGAGTGCCGATCGTTTACTTACGCCGAGTTAGACCGCGAAGTATGCCGCGTCGCGAACGCACTCAAGTCGCTCGGGGTGGGACGGGGCGATACGGTCGCTTGCTATATGCCGATGGTTGCGGAAGTCGTCTTCGCGATGCTCGGGACCCAGAAAATTGGAGCCATCTTCGTGCCGATCTTTTCGGGGTATGCGCCGCCCGCGGTCAGAGAGAGGCTCGAGGATGGGCGGGTCAAAGTCCTTTTTACCGCAGATGGTTCGAAGCGGCGCGGCCAGCCCTTCTCGCTCAAAGAGGGGGCCGACGAGGCGTGTCATGGACTGCCCGATCTCGAAGCGGTGATTGTCTTCGAGCGACTGGGAGCCCGTGCCAACCTCCAAGTGGCGATGGTGCCGCGACGGGATCACTGGTCGCATGATGTGGTGGGACAGGCGAGCGATCGAGCCGAGACTCTCAGTGTTCCCGCCCTTGAACCGGCCCTGATGATCTACACCAGCGGAACCACTGGAAAACCGAAGGGAACGGTCCACACGCACGCGGGTTGTCTCGCGCAGATGGGGAAAGAGCTGCGCTACAATTTCGATCTCAAACCCGAGGATCGTTTCTGGTGGTTTTCCGATATCGGTTGGATGATGGGCCCGTGGGAGATTATCGGTTGCACTGTTAACGCCGCGACGGTGGTCGTTTTTGAGGGAGCCCCGAACTACCCCGAACCCGATCGAGTCAGGAATTCCGTCGAAGTACACGCAGTCACCCAGCTCGGAATCAGTCCGACCGCGATCCGTCTCTTGATGCGATTTGGCGACGAGTGGGTCGACCGCCACTCGATGCCAACGTTACACACCCTCGGTTCGACGGGTGAACCTTGGGATCTCGAGAGCTACGATTGGTATTTCCGTCGGGTCGGTCACGAACGTTGTCCGATCATCAATATCAGCGGGGGGACCGATATCGTCGGCTGCTTCCTCGCTCCGCTACCCGTGATGCCACTCAAAGCGACGTCGCTCCAGTGCGCGGGACTCGGCATGGACGTCGATGTCTTCAACGAGGATGGGGAAAGTGTCGTGGGGGAGGTCGGTTACCTCGTCTGCAAAACGCCGGCGCCGTCGATGACGCGGAGTCTCTGGGGTAACGACGAAAAGTACCTGGCGACCTATTGGTCCAAATTTGAAGGAGTCTGGAACCACGGGGATTGGGCGAAGGTCGAGGCCGACGGGCACTGGTACCTCTACGGTCGCGCCGATGACACGCTCAAGGTCGCGGGTCGGCGAGTGGGTCCCGGGGAAATCGAGTCAGCGCTTCTCGAACACCCGGCGGTGTGCGAAGCGGCGACGATCGGAGTGCCCGACGAACTCAAAGGAACCGATATCGTCTGCTTTGTGGTACTCAACCCGGGTCGAGCCGAGAGTGAAGAACTCCGAACAGAGCTCTCGCAACAGGTCGTCGACGCACTCGGCAAGGTCGATCGCCCCAAGGCCGTCCTCTTCGTCGACGATCTCCCCAAGACTCGCAGCGCCAAGATTCTGCGCCGACTCGTTAAGGACGCTTACCTCGATCCCGACACGATCGGCGATCTGTCGAGTGTCGCTAATTCGCAAGCGATCGAGGCGATCCGGCAAGCACGCTGAGGCCTTCGACTCTTCTGGGGAATACGTCAACTTCCCTCGGGGTTGAGGATGACGACCGAGCCAGCGCAAACGGGCTGCTGCTTCTCACTACCGATAGCCTCGGAAATAGTTGAGAAATCCCTCTTCGAGCTCGGAAAGCCGGAGACCGTTTTTCTTGAGGGCCTCCTTGAGGGTGGGCGACTTGGCATACCAGGTGTCGTCTTCGCTATCGGAAAGCGCCTTCGAGAGCCCGCTGATGCTCGCGACGTAGTCGAACATGACAAACCTACCGAGCGGGTGGATCTCGACCAAGTAGTGTGAGAGAGCCCAGGCTTCTGAGTAAAACTCCGAGGTGAGTTGGGCGCTCGTAAATTCCACGAATTGGTGCAGGGGGATATAGCCCGCCCCATCAGAGCCCTTGAGCATCTCCTCAAACGCCATCATGCGAGAACCGTCCGGAACCCCGAGCTTGATTCGGCGACCCTGCTTGGAGAGGTATCCCGCGCCGAAGTACTCGCTCATCCCCTCTTCAAACCAAGCCTGACTGCCCGCCTCGAGGAGCTTGTCGTTGTACTGGTGGGTCATCTCATGAAGCATCGTCGGAAAATTGTAGCCGCCAGATTTGAAGAAGAACCCGGCGCTCAGAGACGGAATGTAGACCCCGGCCGTCCCGGCCGCCTTGGTAAGACGCATGTAGTCTTCATGATTTGAGTAGAGCACGATGTCGAGCATCGACGAGTCTCGCAGAGCGAAGACGTCGTAGAATTCTCGATATGCTTTCAGATGGGTGACATTCGAATTGATGAGCTGCTTAAGAACGGAACGACCCTTCTTGGGATCGATATCGCAGTAGAAGTTGAGCGGTCCAACTTCGATCAAATGGAACTTGGGGTTGAGCCGAAGTTCGCGGCGACGATTTTCATTGCTGTCTCGCTCTTTCAGACTCTCTACGCTTTGCTCCTGCACCCAGCGACCATTGTATTTTGCGTAACCGAGCTTTTTGAAGGCTTGGGCGATCTCTTCATTTTTGGGATAGAGTCGCTCGGCGCCCTGAAGCATCCAGATGAGCTCCCACTCGTCCTCTTCGGACGTCTTCTCGATCTTCTCGACGATCTCCTTGAGTCGCTCTTGCCCGAGGCGTTCGTATTTCTTCTTAAACGAACGCTTCCGAGTCGCGAAATAGAGCTTTCGATAGTGATACTCGGCCTCTTTGAGCTTCCCCTCCTCCTCGCACTTCTCGGCCTCAGCCAAGATCGATTGGGCGAGCTTTTTCGGGCTCGGCCCCGATCGATCGCCCCGCGAGGAGATCGTGGTGGCTTCGGAAACCGAGAGGGGCGATTGAGTCAGCAGGAGTGTGGCGACCGCGACGATTCCGAGGAGCTGCCGGAGGTCTATAGAACTTTTTGCACTAAACCGAAATGACATTTTGATTCCCCTTTCAACAAAGGAACACGAGGTCCACGAAGAATGTGTTGATAAGAGGACGATGACGATGATGTCGCCCGACTCAATCAAAGATCGAATTAATAATAAAATTGTACGAAAAGTTGATCGTCGCTTCAGAAGCAATGCTCGTCTCGGGAAGGACGGCTTGAACCCTCTCAGACGTGACCGGCGCTACGGAAATACGAATTGGGATGGGTCGACCTCAACCCGAAGGGTTGTCGAGATAGCTTTCGAGCCATTTGAGTAGCGTCTCGACTCGTCGCGGGAGCGGCCCCTTCAATACGAGCGACCGATCGAGCGTTAGCGCCTCGATTTCATGCCGGTAGCGGGGATCGTAGTGATCGCTCAGGAGCCGGTCAACAAAACGCGCCGGGTTGTCGTCGAGTAGCTTAAGGAGCTCTGTAACTCCGTGGGAACCGAAGGCGCGGTAACGAGAAAGTGGCGCGATTCGGGCGCGAATCTCGTCCCGATAAGTCTCCGGAGGGTAGTCCTCGAGCAGCTGCTCGACCCGGT
>CAYZYD010000161.1:0-8009 GCA_964482505.1 uncultured Planctomycetia bacterium
AGCAGCCCGCCCGAAAACTCATTCCGCGCGGGAGGCCGAGCTTCCTTCGCCCAGGGCCCCCGGCGAACCTCGAAGTATGACCAAGTCTCCCACCATTCAGCGGGCAGAGAGTTCCCCACCGTGATCGATGAGTAACCTCAATCGCGACCCGATCCTCGAGGGAGTCCCGAGCCAGGATGGCCTCAAGGTCCTCGAACCCTGCCTGATCTACTCGCGGCTTGGCGCGGGGGGAATGGGAACCGTCTACCGAGCCCGACATACCGAGCTCGATATCGACGTCGCGGTCAAATGCCTCGACCCTTACCTCGCCCGTCGTGACCCCGAGTTTGTGCGCCGCTTTCGGCGCGAAGCAAAAGTCGCCGCCTCGATTTCGAGCGAGTATTTGATCCGCGTCTTTGAGATTCGGTCGTGGGAAGACTTGCACTACATCGTGATGGAGTTTGTCCTCGGCGAGACCGTCGGAGGCCGCGTCGCGCGCAAGGGTCCGCTCGAGACCACCGAGGCTGCCAAGATTCTGCTCGGATCGGCGCGGGGGCTCGGCGTCGCGCACAAGAAGGGGTTCGTTCACCGCGACATCAAACCGCAGAACATCCTGCTGTCGCGCGAAGGCGAAATCAAAGTCGCCGACCTCGGTCTCGCGAAAGCCCTCAACGCTTCGCTCGAATCGGCGATCACCATCGGGCGCAGTCCCGGCACTCCGCGTTACATGGCGCCCGAACAGTGGGACTCGGTTCAGCCGTTTACCGCGGCGGGCGACATCTATGCGCTTGGAGTAACGCTCTACTACATCCTCGCCGGTCGGCACGCGATCCCCGAAGGCTCGCACGAACAGATTTACAAAGCGATCTGCGAAGCCCCCTTCCCCAAGTTACCTTCTAGTGTCCGCGTCGATCCCGAGCTCGCTCGAATACTCGCGCGCTGTGTTCAGAGAAAGCCCGAGGAGCGTTACCAAGACGGAAACGAGCTCGCCGCCGAACTCGAAGCATTGATCGGAAACTCAACCGATGGCCTCGCGGATTCGGCGGCGGGTGAAGGAAGCGCCGCGCTCGCGGTCAAGGCGCCACCGGACGACACAGTCAAACGAGTCAAAGCGGCTCTGCGCGACGGCTCCCTCGGCGACCTCGAAACCGGCCGGGCCGATTCTAGAACCCCCACTTCCCCCGGTTACACCGTGGTCAAAACTCAGACCTTGACCGACACGAGCTCAACCAGCGCCACCGAAGAACAGACCGCGGGAGAGAAGCTGCGGCAAGTCGTCAAAGGAATCTTTAGTACAGACCGCAGTAGCCTCTCCGCCGGAGTGGCGCCCGACTTCGATATCTCCGCTCCCTCCGGAGTCACCTTTCTGAGGCGCAACGACCGAGGTTATCCCGAGTACGCCGCAGATCGCGACCCGAGCGTTATATTGATCGGAATCCCTCCCGGAGTCTTCCCGATCGGTACGCTCGACAAAGGTCGAAACTCAGACGAACGGCCGCGCCATCTCGTCGAACTCGGCCGGTTCCTCGTCGCCAAAACTCCGGTTACGAACGCGCAGTATCTGCGCTTTTGCGAAGCGCTCGAACGCAGACCCCCCGACGATCCCGCCTTTCCCGGCGAGCCGAACTATCTCAAGCAAACGGACTATCCCGTGGTCGGGGTGTCTTGGGAAGAGGCCGTCGCGTACTGCCGCTGGCTCGAACTCGACTTACCGACCGAAGCGCAATGGGAAGCCGCGGCCCGCAGCACCCTCGACCCGATCTATCCTTGGGGCGATGTCGAACCCGATACAGCTGGAGTCTTTCGAGCCAATTACTCGGGTTACTCAAACGATCAGGAAAGGCTCGAAGGCTTTGAGCCGACCGGCAGTAGCCTCGAACATCTCTCCGAAGCGGGCCGAAAAGTCTGGTCGCGCGACGGCTATCTCTACCCCTCTCCGGTCGGCAGCTATCCCGCCGGTGCGGGCCCCTTTGGACACCTCGACCTCAGTGGCAACGTCTTCGAATGGTGCCGCGATTGGTACCACCCACGCGGCTACAAAAAGAAGCCAAGCCCGGGTCACGGTCAACGCGTCGTGGAGTCGCAAGAGCGCGCCACCCGCGGCGGAGGCTTTGGAAACAGCGCCCAAAACTTGCAAGTCACCGCCAGAAGCTCAGCCCCACCCGAAGAGCGACGGCGCACCATCGGCTTCAGAGTCTCCCTCGATGCGTTTTGAAGTCGGCGGGTTAGTATCGTGGAAACGCGAAGGTGAGCATCTGGATCGTCGTCGGTGTGACTGCGGTGGCACCGCGCGGGATCAGGGGAGATACGATTCGCGGTTGAGCGGAGAGGGTGAACAGGCAACACTATTGTCTGCCTTGTAACCGCGCGTTGATTGCGGGTGTCCGCGAGTCTGCGGGACACCTATGAATCGGTCTCCCCGCGGAATCCGATCTGAGGCTTGTCGGGAGGGGTCGGCCGCTGCATAAGCTCAAGAATGGTGTCAAACACTACCTTGAACTGAGTGTCATACTTCCTCTCCAACTGGGAAAGCTTGCGCGAGAGTTCTTCGTGGCCAGCTTGTAGCCATCGGAGTCGGACGAACGTACGCATGATCTCGATGTTCACCATCACCGCTCGCTTGCTACGAAGGACGCTCGATAGCATCGCCACCCCTTCTTGAGTGAACGCTCGAGGAGGATGTCTAGCAGCCCGGTTCTTCTGAGAACCGGTCACAAACTGTGACCGGTTGAGGTTCTCGACCTCATCGGCAGAGAGTCGGAACATGAGGTCCTCTGGGAACCGATCTGCGTTTCTCGTCACGGCCTGGTTCAGAGCCTTCGTCTGGACTCCGTAGAGATCCGCCAAATCGAAGTTCAGTAGCACGTTGCGACCACGGATCCCCAGAATCCTGATCTCCACCACACGGGAGATCGATCGTCCATCCTCTTCCGCCAAACCGCTCCTCTCTGCCACCCGAACCGCAGGACACCATTCCGCTGCAAGTTTCACTCGCCCAGTCACCCTACTCGCTGCGGGCGGTTCCGGGGCAGGTTCCGCCGCGGATGGCTCGATCGTTCGCGTGACACGACCTGCGGCCGGCCCCCGTGCAGAGCCGGCCGGTCGTCGCGCTTGTGCTCATTGCTTCCGGCACACGTAGTAGTTGTTCATGATGTCGTGCTCGAGGGTGTTCACGGTGACGCTCGCGAACCCGGCGTCCGCGAGCATCTCGGACGCCAGCTCCTCGCCCCAGCAGGTGCCTAGCCCGCACCCGTCGTGAGCCAGCGACACCGTCATGCAGTGCATGGTCGAAATCGTGTACAGGAACGGCGCCATTGGGTGGTCGAGGTTCTTCGCCACGTCTCGTGAGGAACGGATGTCCTGAGCGAGAAACAACCCGCCGTCGCGGAGCGCGCGGTAGATGCCCGCCAGCATTCCGTGCGGGTCGATTTGGTCGTGGATCGCGTCGAACGCGAAGACTACGTCGAACCGTTGCTCATCGTCGAGTCTGGCGGCGTCGCGGATCTCGAATCGGATGTTGGTGAGTCCGCGACGGTCGGCCTCGTCCCGCGCCCAGCCGATCGCCTCCTTTGAGAAGTCGTACCCAACGAAGCGCGAGCGCTGAAAGCGCTGGGCCATGCGCATCAGCGCCAAACCGCGGCCGCAGCCGACGTCGACGGCATCGATGCCGCGCGCCAGCTTCTCGATGAGTCCGTCGACCAGCGGCAGGATGTGATCGTCCAGTGCCGAGACGACGGTCTGGTAGGACTCCTCCGCCATCACCTCGTGAAAACGATCGAAGTGTTCGTAGGCAACGCCTCCGCCGTTACGAAAGCACTCGAGGATACGGTCCTCGACCTTGCCGAAGACCGAGAAAAATTGCATGACCACTGCCAGGTTATTCGGGCTGGCGTCTCGCGTCAGCCAAGCAGCGTGTTCGGGCGGGAGGCGATAGGTGCGTGTCTGACCTTCGTGATCGAGGATCCCCCCCGTGGTCATGGCGCCCAGCCATTCGCGGACGTAACGCTCGTCGAGTTGGCCAAGGTCTGCGATCTCCTGGCTGGTGGCCGGACGATCGAGCTCTTGCAGGACATCGAACAGGCCCGTGCGGTGGCCGAGGCTGAGCATGAACGACAGCGATGCATGGTTCAGCATCTGAGCCATCCTCTCTCCAAACAACTGCTGTCGACGGTCGTCAACATCGGTGACTTGCGGGGCGATCGGTAGGGCTGACGGTGACATGGAATTCCCTTCGTGGCCGAGGTGGCCGGGTGTTAGACTCGGGTTGGCGCGTTCGCGCCGCGTTGCTCTCGTCGGGGAGCGACAACCCAAACGTAGGGCGGCTTGCGTGGCGCCACAATTGACTTGAGGTCGAATGTGCTTGACTCGGAGTCAAGCTGAACCCAGCGCAACCGGGAGAGGTCATGCCGACACTGTCAACCCGCGAAAAGTTGATCCAGACCGGTCACGAGATCTTCTATCGTGAGGGTTTCCTCGAGGTCGGACTGGACCGCATCATCAACGAGGTCGGTGTCTCCAAGCAGACCTTCTATAACCACTTCACCAGCAAGGACGACCTGATCGTGGCGGTTATCGACGAGCACCACCGCTGGTGGAAGGCGGAGCTCTCCGAGCGACTCCTGCGCGTCGCGGGATTCGATCCGCGTGCCCAGATACTCGGCACCTTCGACGTGCTCCACGAGCTGTTGCACGAGCCGGAATACCACGGGTGCATCTTCATCAACGCGGCCGTCGAATTCCCCGACCCCAACCACCCGGCACACCGGTCGGCGCGCCAGGCAAAAGCCGATGGCGTAGCGCTGCTGTTGGACCTGGCCGAGCGCGCCGGGGCCACGGACCCCCAGGCCCTCGCCCAAGAGGTGGACATGCTTCTCGAGGGAGCGCTGATCACCCACCAGGTCGACCCGACCTGCGACGTTTGCGCGATTGCCCGCCGCGCCGCCGGAACGCTGCTTGACAAGCACCTGCCAGCAACCGTATGAGGCTGCAGAGTAGCCACGAGAGATAATGACCTTCGAATAAGAGTTCTCGCGTGGCCGAAGGAATTCGTCGATAGCCACCGAGAGGCGTTCGAAAGACTCGGGCACGGCAGACGAAGGCCGATCTTTCCGCTCGGAACCGATTTATACCGAAGAACCTATGGCTTCGAGTGTTTGCCTCGACCAAGCGACTTTCCGGTCCGGCTACCTTCGTGAAGTAGAAGGCTCATGGCCGATATGCCTAAGGAAGGCTTTCGCTTTGGTTTGGCATCATCGTTAAAAATGACTCACCCAGGGGAGGAGGTGAGCCGCCGAACAGGACAACCGTCCGGTTTCGGACGCTCCACCTCGGGCGAGATTTCCGGGAAGCGACCGGCAGCTCACCGCTCTAAGGGTGTGGAAAGCGAGAAGCCCCATGCCCGAACTCGATGAGTTCTTTGATGCCTACGACCGCGCGCACACCGTCGGCGCCGAGGCGCCAGACTGGAAGACGCTGAGGAAGCACGTTCGGCAGCGACTGCTACGTCCCGTCCTCAAGCTCGGGCTGGTGATCGCGGCTTTTGCGATCACGGTGGCTCTCGGCGCCACCATCAACCGCTGGTTCTTCATGATCGCACTTTGTGTCGCCTACTACGGCATCACTCATATCTGGGTGGCTCTCCGCGCCGAACAGCGGGCGCTTCGTGATCTCTCGTCGTCCGAGGACCTCCGCAAGTACCTGAACGACGAAGGCGAGAAGCGACGGATTATTGCGCTGCTTCACACGCTACTCTCGATCGCCCTGGTCTGGCTCAGCGGCCTCGCTGCTGGAATCACCGCACTTCTCGACGAGAACTGGACAACACCGCTCGCTGCCTGCGGCGTCATCTTTCTCTGGGGCATCTACGAGTGGACATTTGGCTTCCAGAAGAACGACGAGATCCCGACGCCGACGACGCTTCTGAAGCTCCGCGCCGACGGGGAAACGGACGAATCGGAGGACGACGACGACGAGAGCTGGACCCGACTCTTTGTCACCTTCTTCCTTCCATTCATCCTCGGAGCAATCGGCATCACCGTGGGTTTTTTCGGTCTACCGTGGCGTCCATGGATCATCGGATCCGTCGCCGCATTCGCTTGGGGAATCGTCGAACTCGTTCGCTTCGTGATGAGTGCGAGGGGCGAAGACGATGATGAAGAGGATGAAGACGATGAACACGACGAAGACGACGAGGTAGACAACAAGGACTTGGCTCGACTAGGACTCATGCTCATCTTCCTCTTTGCGTTGAACCTCGGCGCGATCGGGCTCATCGTAGGTCTCTTCGATCTGTCTTGGCGGCCATGGATCATCGGATCCGTCGCGGTGTTCGCGTGGGGTGTCTTCAGACTCGTTCGTTTTCTGGTCAGCGGAAAGAACTAGGACGAGGAAAACGCATGACCACGGGCGACGCGATCTCTTGGAAGAGCCTTCGTTCGACCCGCGAAGACGAGCGCGAGCGCGCTGAGCGAGAGCTCTACCAGCACTACGAGCCGCGAATCCGCACGGTCCTTTCGCGCATTGTGGGTCCCGGCGCCATTCTCGACGACGCGGTGCAGGAGACGTTCGTCGACATCTTCTCCGGCCTCGCCCATTTCGAGGGACGCTCGCGACTCGACACGTGGATCTACCGAGTGACGCTTCGGCGTGGTTGGAAGGTTTCGAAGCGTGAGAGTCGGCGGCGTGCGAACCCCCTCGACAAAGCAGCGGCTCTCTTCTCGAGGAACGCGAGCCCGAGTGAGACCGCGGAGTCGCGCGAACTCGCCGAACGGCTGCAGACTGCGCTGACGAAGCTCGACTTCGACCAGCGCAGTGTGCTCGCACTCAGTGCGTGTCACGATCTGTCGCCGACCGAGATCGCCGAGACGCTGGGGATCGCGGTCGGCACCGTGCACTCGCGGCTATCACGCGCGCGGTCGAAGCTCGAACGGCTGCTCGGCATCGAGTGACGACACCTCGAGAGGGATTCCCGCTCGAGGAAGATCACGGAAGTATCTCGAAACGATCTCACGGGGATCGAGGTCGGCGTGACGATGGGTGGAACTACTCGGGATCGGGGGAGATACGATTCGCGATTGAGCTGGAGAGGTGGACAGGCGACACTGTTGTCCACCTTGTAACCCCGGGCGATTTGCGGGTGTCAGGTGAGAGTGCGGGACACCACCGCCGCAACCTTCAGATTTGCCAAGAACTCGGAGTGAACATGCAACGTGCACCATTGATCTTCTCACTCGCTCTCGTCTCTTTCGTCTCATCGTGCACAGCGCCCCCTGCAAATCGACTGCGTGGCGTTACTGCCTGGGGGACGATGCGGGAAGTGCTCAGAGAAGGGAAGAGTGAAGGGCGCGTCGGCCTGATGGGGATTGCAACTTCCCAGACGGTTGGCGTCGGAGCACTGGCAGGGCTCGTAGGAGAGATTACGATCGTCGATGGACGTGTCCTCGTAGCGACCGCCAGAAACGGGACTGAGGCTACGGAGGGAGCGCCCGTGACTCGCGGTGCGACCACCAACGATCAGGCTGCATTGCTGGTGATAGCCGATGTCGCTGCATGGGATGAAATCGAGCTCGGCGCATGCGGAAGTTACGAAGAGCTGGATCGTGCGATAGCGAAGCAGCTGCGGCTGCGGCAAGTAGATCCAACTGAGCCGACTCCGGTTCGCATCCGTGGCACTGCGAAGCAAGTTGAGCTACACGTTATTGCTGGTGCATGTCCGGTGGCCAGCCCATCGGGTCCCGCACCATGGCGTCATCGCTGCCACTGGGAACAGGTAGAGCTGATCGGATTCTATGTTGAGGGCGCGGCCGGTCGCCTGACGCATCATACGCACAACAGCCACTTGCACGTTGTCGCGGGTGACCGGCTGGGGCACGTCGACGAAGTCGCCATGCACGAGGCAGTCCTAATGCTTCCGGCGCAGTCACCTGGGGCCGACCGGTAGCGGAATCGTTGTCCATGACCACGATCTCACCGGGATCGTGGTCGGCGTGACTCTCGAGGGAACCGCGCGAGATTAGGGGAGTTAGGAGCGC
>CAYZYD010000162.1:0-7979 GCA_964482505.1 uncultured Planctomycetia bacterium
GGAGAGTGCCCACCTGTGAAACGAGGAACTGTCGATTCCACTTGGGTCTGGCTTGCGGGTGAGCTCGTCCCTCCGCGAGAGGCCATGGTCAGCGTCTTCGATCATTCGTTTCTCTACGGCGATTCGATCTACGAGACCGTCCGCACCTTCGGGCACCGAGTCTATGGGGAAACGGAGCACTTCGATCGGCTCAGGCTTTCAGCCGGGGCCCTCGGCATCGAGCTCCCTCTCGATTTTGAGGGGGTGGGGGACGTCTACCGAACTCTCATCGAGGCTCGACCCGACAGTCGAGAAGTCGGCATCCGCCTCATGGTTTCGCGCGGGGTCGGCCCTCTCGGCCTCGACCCGGCCCTCTGCCCGGAGCCGACCGTTGTCGCCTACGCTTGGTCGATCGACGAAGAAGAGACCGCCCGCTGGCAGCGAGAGGGCGTGCGAACGATCATCAGCCGGACCCGGCGTAATGCCCCCGAGGCGCTCGATCCGAGCATCAAGAGTGGCAACTATCTCAATAACCTGCTCGCCTACCGAGAAGCCCTCGCGGCCGGGGCGGTCGAGGCGATCATGCTCTCGGTCTCGGAGACGGTGACCGAAGCGACTACCTCGAATATCTTTTGGGTTCGAGAGAGGAGCCTCTACACGTCGAGCGAGATCGGTATCTTGCGCGGTATCACCCGGGCCAAGGTTCTCGAACTCGCCGGGCGGCTGGAGATCCCGGTGTCGACAGGGAGCTACGACGAAGGTCATCTCCTCGGCGCGGATGAGGTTTTCATATCGAGTACGATCAAAGGAGTGCTCCCCGTCGTCGAAATCGGCGAGCGGCGCATCTCAAATGGAGTTCCAGGGCTAGTGACCCAGAGAATCCAAACCGCCTATCGCGAAGAGTGTGAGCGACTATAAGAAGCGGCGACTTTGGCTACTCCGGGTCTAAGAGGCAGTCCCAAAATGATGCGAGGGGCTGACTCGGTAGGAGCCAGCCCCTCGTGCGATTACCCTGACGTCCGTCAGCCCGTTAGGCGTTGGTCGCTTCCTGCTTGTGGAACTCTTGCCAGTACTCCTCGGGCATATCGAGCGCCACTTTGAGAGCACCGTTTGAGCCGGCGTACTGTGGCTCTTCGACCGTCGTCACTCGGCCGCCGCCGTACTCTTTGAGCGCCTCTTCGATCGCGCGCCCGAGCCCTTTGATCTGACTACCCCCACCCCCGAGGAGGATGTTGTTGCGCATCTTCTCCTGAAAATCGGGGTCGTAGGTGGCGATGAGGTCCTGAAGCGCTGCGACGGTCGGCGGAACGATCGTGTAACACGCCTTGTAGACCAGTTCGGTCAAATCGAACTGTTGCGGTTTTCCTGCGACCGGGAGATCGACGAGGACCGAGTCCATATTGGGGCTAACTGAAGCGTTGAGCTCCTTGACCTCGCGCACTTTATGAATGCTGATCTGCGCTTCGGGATAGGTCTCCTTGATGAGCTCTTCGAGTTTACGATCAATGGCATCACCGCCGCACTCGTGGGTTCGTTGATCTTCAGCTTTGGGCATGGTGCCGTGGACGCGACAGAGGTCAGTGGTTCCCGCCCCTATGTCGATTACTAGAGTGTCGTTGAGAAAGTCGAGACCGTAGGCGACTGCGAAGGGTTCAGAGCCGACGATCACGCTGTCGACGTACTTACTCGCGCAATCGATAATCGTCGCTTTACCCGCGACGCTCGCTTCGGCTGGAGCTCCGATCACCGCGTAGATCGTGCTGCCGGCGGGGACTTTGGCGAGACCGACCGCGTAGCCGAGAAGATCTGAGAGCGCACGCTTCATGGTGTCGGTGTCCTGACCATCTCGGGTCTTGACACTCCCGCCCTCGAGAGGCCGACAGAGTTCGACCGACATCCGGTTCTCGACTGCTTCTTTGCCGTAGACGACGTCACGGCCGCCGAGCATCTTCTTGGCGACGTGATCTTGCGGGTATCCCACGTAAGACCAGACCGTCTCGCGGATCCCATTCGAACAGGTGATGGAAGTGCGACTCGTGCCCAAGTCGATTCCGATGTAGTAGACCTCTGACATGCTGCTTAGCTCCTTCAACTCTCTGCTCCGCCAGTCAGCCTGCGCTGACCCCGTCGGCACCCCCCGTTACCCGCACTCCGGAACTTCGATCTTCTTGACCGCAAACGAACTGTCGGGACTGACCGCGGGCTTTTCGGGAGTCGCGCGATCTGCCGCGGACTCCTCCGAATGTGCCTCGGGTACTGACTCGGTCGAAATGGCCTCTGAGACGCTCGCAGCGGAGACCTGCCCGAGATAGCTCCTGACCTCTCGGTTTTCTTCGGCCATCGAACGCAACAATCTGAGCTTTTGATCTCGATCTGCGTCCTCGTCGTCGAGTCCGATTTTATAGGCCATCCCCGCCACCCCCGAACTACTGCTCGCTTCGAGGGCACTGGCGCGTTTCTGGGCGCGATCGCGCTCCCGAGTCGTCTCTTCGAGGGTGGCCGCGAGACGCTTCACCTTGTGTTCGAGGACGCTGATTGTCTCGCTCTGAGCACTCTGCGCTTTCTCGAGGATCTTCTCGCGCTCTTCGTCGAGGAGCGTCGATACGACGTTTCGCATCTCTTCTTGAATCGCCGCGGCGGCGCCGCGCTCGCTGGCCGCTTTCCGCATCAGCCGCTCGAGCCGGGACTCGAGTTCGACCATCCCGGCGTCGGAGACCGTAAACTGGTCCGCCGACAAGACCCGGTTGCGCTCTTCTTCCAACAACTCCTGGGTCCGCTTGAGCTCGGTTTCGAGTTCGCGGCTCCGGGCGAGAGCGTCTTCGCGCTGCGCCCTGAACTCATCCATGCGCTGTTGGAAGATCTCCTGCGCTTCTCGAAGCAGTCGGTCGCGCTCAGTCTGTTCCCACTCGCGCTCCGACCGTTCGACGGTCTCCTCCACGGACTCTCTGATCAATTTGAGGATCGTCCCCATGTTGAGCACGCGAACAGCCCGGTGGGTTTTGGCGAGTTCGCTCGATTCGACTTCGGTGGTTCGCCCGAGAATTGTCTCGCGCAGCGTGAGCTCGGCGGAACCGGCCGGAGTCTGCACCGTCTTGGTCGAATAGTCGACGAGCAGGGTTTGAAGTCGGCTGGCCGAGTCCTTTTCGTCGTGTCTCCATTCGACGAATATCCCCTCGCTTCGCGACGCGATGACTTTCATCTCCAGGTGGAGATCCGGTCCATCCTGAAAATCGAGCAGGGCCGGTAATTCGTCACCCTTTTGGAAGGACTCATAGCTGGTCCCGATCGCCTCCAAGACCGCCTTCTTCATCGACACCTTGAGAAGGCGTGAAGTGATCTGTTCCCCCGAGGACGTCGCAAATCGACAGAGGCAGGGGGATGAGGAGAAATCAAATACTCGGTCGATCAAGCTTTGTTCCCCGGGTTAGGCGTTTCGTAAGAGGCGCATCAGAGCTCCTCGAAAACGTTCAATACTTCAGGTTAAGTATAGAATCAGACTCGCGAACCAACAAACCTAGCAAGCGCTGCACCCGTCGTGGGCAGCGGATACGTCGATTGCAATTCTCGGTTCGAGCCGCTGGTCGTACCCTCGCGTCCCTTACTCATGTTCTCGGAAGGCTCAACGTGAAGCGGGCGCCGGGCTCAGCCGCTTCGTAGAAGAGGTCACCTCCGAGTTGTTGAGCGAACGCTCGGGAGAGCGCGAGACCCAATCCGACCCCGGCGATATTGCCGGATTCCCGACCGGCGCGTTCAAAGGCTCGAAACGCCTGGCGGCCCTGCGCTCTGGGTAGCCCGGGGCCATGGTCGCGGATCGAGAAGAGGAGGCTCCCAGGGATCGCTCGGATATCCAACTCGACTCGGACCCCCTCGGAGGTTTGAGCGTACTTCGCGGCGTTGTCGAGAAGGTTGAGAAGTATCTGCTCGCAGAGGGAGGGGTCGGTGACGATCCCACTCTCTGCCTCGGCGACGTCATTCAATTCGAGAGTAACCCGGTTCTCTTCGGCAAACTTCTCGAGCCCTGGGATGAGGCGACGCTTGAGTTCGTCGACCGAAAGGCGGCTCGGTTTGGCATGGGGTCCGCCCTCCTCGAGTTGCGAATAGAGCAGCACGTTCTCCACGATACGCGAGAGACGGTTGGACTCAGCTCTCAACGTCTCAGCGTATCGCGCCCGCTTTGCGTCGTCTTCGACCAAGCCTCCCGCGAGCATGTCTGAGTAGAGCTGAAACGTCGTCAGCGGAGTTCTCAATTCGTGCGTGACCGCGGAGGCAAAGAGGCGCCGCCGCTCAGCGTAGGCGAGCATCGTCCTGAGGCCGAGACCGAGGCAGACCAGACCGAGCGTAACCACGAGCCAGGTGACTTGTAAGCTGCGGAGGCTCGCTGATTCAAAGGGGAGATCAACCGGCTCGACTTCGACTTCGACGGGAATTGAGGCGAGCACTGCCGACTCCGGGGAGTCGGGTCGTCGGGGCTCGAACCGGACTTCTCCCACGTCGGCGACCTCTCGACTGAGTGCCCGCTCGAGCTTCTCCCAGTTCGCGACGAATCCCTGAATTCGGTCCGGGCCCGCGCCTTGGAGACGGCGCAAGAAAAGGAGTCGACCGTCGTCTTGTGCTCCGGTCAACCAGAGCGGCACGAGGGGGCCGGCGGTGATCTTGCCGAGACCCCAGACCGCGTCGTTTGAATCGGCGATGTTCGCTTGCAGCGCTTGGAAGTTGCGTCGGCGGTCTGCGATGTCACGATCGACGTGCACGCGCGAGCTCTTGTGATCTACCTCTTTGCCTGCGCGAAAGGGATCCACTTGGAGTGTTTCGAGGATCGCCGCCTCTTCACTTTCAAAACTCGTCCAGAAGGAGCCTCCTTGAAGCAATTGGCTCACCTCAGCCAGTTGGGTCCGATTCGAGCTGATTCTCGCTTGGGTGAGGTAGCCGTTGTTGAGGCTGTCGCGCACTTGTGCCGGAGATTCAGGAAGTTGAGGCGAACAGGACTCGACGCTTCCCGCGGTCGTTTCGAAGTAGAGCGGGAAGATCGGATGGGTCTCTTTGAGGAGGGGGGAGGGGTTTAGCGTTAAAGCAGCGTTGGGGTTGGCCACTTCGAGATAGGGTTGGTACTCAGCCGGAGCTCGGGCCGCTTCGCGAGCGAGCAGTGGGGCGAGCCAAGAGTCGAGCCGCCACAAAACACGGCGCTGTTTCTCGGTCGTCGAGGCCCGGACGCGAGCCGCATGTTCGCGCTGCTCGAGTTCGAGTGTCACGCGAGTACTCCAAGCGAGTGCTCCCGTGAGAAGGAGACTCAGGCCGACGTAGAGCGCCCAGTAGCGCTGAGCGCGTCGCGCACTACGCCGACTCTTCACGGCACTCGAGTTCCACTAAGTAACCCCGCGAACGAACCGTTTGGATAACTGGGGGAGAGCCGTCGTCGGCGAGTTTCTCGCGCAGTCGAGCGATATGCATATCGACGGTTCGTGTCGTCAGCCCCTGAGGGTTGAGACCCCAGACCCGCTCGAGAAGTTCGGCCCGACTGACCGGTCGGCCGGCCGATTCGGCGAGGAGTTTGAGAATCTGACTCTCGCGTTCGGAGAGTTGCACACTTTCGCCGTTTCGTTCGACGCGCATCAGATCGAACCGGACTCTGCGGCCCGCGATCGTGATCTCGCTCAAAGGCTCGACCCGACTCGGTGAGCGTCTCAGCACCGCCTCTACCCGGGCCAACAGTTCACGAGCACTGAAGGGTTTGACGACGTAATCGTCGGCTCCGCCCTTGAGTCCCTCCACGCGATCGTCTTCCGCGCCTCGTGCGGTCACCAAGATCACGGGCAGCGTCGGCTTGAGGCGACGGACTTCGGCCAAGATCGAAAGGCCGTCTCGTTGGGGCAGGATCAGATCGAGCAGAATGAGATCGAGGTCGGCCGCGAGCGCGGTCTCGAGAGCTCGTTGACCATCTTCGGCTAAAAAAACCTCGTAGCCGGCGTATTCGAGAGCGTCGCGCAATCCCTCCCGAATCGCTTGGTCATCTTCTACGACGAGTACCCGAGTCATTTGAAAACCAACCTAACGCGCCCACCAAGCTAACGCGCCATCGATCAACACGCCATCAATGTCATCAGTCAACATGCCATCCATCAACCAGCCAGACAGACGCAGAGTATCAATCCGCTTCTCAAATCTAACCCTCTCTCCGCGGTCCGACCGTAACGAATCGGTAACACCCGAGCCTTTTCAGAAGAGCAGGGCGTCAATATCGAGAATGTCGATTTTCTGTAGCAGGATCAGGATTACGAGGATCGGAGCGACAAATCGGATCAAGAGCAGCCAGCCGGACAGGAAGCCTCCGCCAACCCCTTCGAGTTGTTCCTTCCGGTAGCGCTCCGGCATGACCCAGCCCGCGTAAATCGCGATAAAGAGGCCGCCGAGCGGGAGCAGCCAGTTCGAGGCGAGATAGTCCATCGTATCGAGAAAACTCTTGTCGTAGGTCGGCAGCCAGCTCGAAAAGGCGAGCTCTGAATTCGAGAAGGCCGAGGGGATTCCAAACAGGAAGACGACACCCCCGAGCAACCAAGCGGCGCGCTTGCGCGGCCACTTCAGTTCGTCGATGAAATAGGAGCAGACGACTTCGAGTAGCGAAATCGCCGAGGTGAGGGCTGCGAAGACGAGGAGACCGAAAAAGAGGATCGCAAGGAGCATTCCTCCCTTGCCGATCTCGGCAAAGGCAATCGGCATGTTCTTAAAGACGAGCCCTGGCCCGCCCTCGGGGGCGAGCCCGTAGGTAAAGGTGATCGGGAAGATCATCATGCAAGCCATCAGCGCAATCACTGTGTCGAAGACTGAGATCCAAATCGATTCGCTGACGAGTCCCTCTTTTGACTTCTGATAAGAGCCGTAGGTAATCATCGCCCCCATCCCGAGGGAGAGTGTGAAGAAGGCGTGACCGAGCGCCTCGAGCACACCACTCGCTTTGAGTCGGCTCGCATCGGGGCTAAAGACAAACTTGAGAGCCGAGCCGAAGCCGGGCTGAAAGGCGCCGTAGAGCACCATGATGCCGATCAGTGTGATGAGGGTCGGCATCAAGATCTTGCAAGCTCGTTCGATCCCCGCTGAAATCCCGCCAGAAACTACGACGATCGTATCGAGCATAAAAAGGGCGGCCCAGAAAAGCGTGGTCCAACTGTCGCCGACGAGTTTTTCGAAAGTCTCGCCGACTGAATGAGCCACGAGTTCGCGACGCTTTTCGTCTTCGGCGAGCTCCCTGACTCGATCTTCACTGAGGGCCGAGATGCGTTCCTGCTGTTCGGATTGGGCCTCGGCGCGGGCCTTCGCGATCTCTTCTTTGATCGGCTCCACTTTATCGACCGCTTCAGCGATCGAAGCGGTCTTCAAGAGTCGATTGTGAATCAGCTCCGCCGATTCACGAGCCATCGCTTTCGCGGCCGCGAGCTCCTTTTGGTACCGCAGATAGGTCGCCCAAGTGCTCGGGGAAATCGACTCGCGGAGCCGCGTCACCCGTGCCTGAGTCTGCGCGGCCGCTTCGTGTTCGACTAAGAAATCGAGAAGCGTCTCGCGCGTCGCTTGGACTCGAAACGTGACCGCTCTGCCCGGCTCCATGAGCGCCTTAGCTTCAGCCGCTCGAACCCGAAGCGCTTCGTCACTCAACCCACGAAGCTTGCGTCGAGCTGTCGCCCGCGCCTCGGCGAGCGTTCGATCGATATCGGCTTGGACGGGTTCGGCCTCTTCGACGGCTTGGTCGATCAACTTATCGCCGAGAAGCCGGCTCTTGAGCTCTTCGAGGCTGACTCGAGAACTCTCGGTGGCGGCCGAAAGCGCTCTCTCGTAGATCGCGTACTCATCCCAGAGGCGCTTCGGAAGTTTCGCCCGTAAGTCAGCTAGGGTATCGCGAGCTGTGCGTTCGCTCTCTCTCGCCGACAAGTAGTCGATTAACTCGGGCAGCGGCGTCGCGACTTTAAACTCGAGCGCCTTGGTCTTGGCCTCCACCTCAACCGGTTTGGTGA
>CAYZYD010000163.1:0-7961 GCA_964482505.1 uncultured Planctomycetia bacterium
ATAAAGATATCGAGTCGACCGTGGAGGTCGTAGTCGAGAAGCGCGGCCCCGGTCGTTTTGACATGGACGATGTATTGCGGGGGGTTCGCTCCGGGTCGCTGAGTGAGCTCGATTCCGGACTCGGGCTGACGATCGACAAACGGGGGAGCGGTATCACCCAGGGGAATTGCGAAGGTGCAGAGGATCAGTTTCAAGAGCATCGGGGGCCAATCTGGTGCGGGGGATACTCCCGGAGGCGGTTGGAAGCGGGTTTGCCAAGCAAGGAGTCTAGCATCACTCGAGCGCGGGTCGGACTCAGCCGTTCCCAAAAAGTAACTCAAGCCGGGACCGAGTCGAGCAGGTCCGAACCTCTTGACCCGACTCGCGGGGTTGTCGTCGCGATACGACAAGCGGAAGCCTGTTGAGGGAGTTCTTGCAAGTTGAGCTTGGGGTGAGATTGAGGGGAAGACGGAAAAGCCTGGCCGCGGATTGAGGCCCGGATATCGCCGACCTCAACTGTGGGAGTTCCCTGAACGAGCAGTCGGGTTCATACAGGGATCGCCTATACCGAATGGATTGAGCTCATCGAAGCGCGCGGCTAGCCTGTAGTCGCGGTGCCGCCGACCGCCGATCCTCTTGGCCTGAATCTCTTGAATTGTCCACTAGAAGTATCCGCGGTGGCCCAAACTCAACCAAACCAGCTCCCCGACCCCGACCTCTTGGCCCGCAACCTCGCGAGTCTATCGCGCCGGGGAAACCTCGCGGAAACGCTCCAAGGCGTCCAACCCTACTCCGCGGCTGTCTTCGCGAGCCGCTCGGGTGATCCAACCCTCGAGCTTTCGGCCCCCGGTGCTGACTCACGACCACTCCTCATGCACTCGAGATACGATCCGCGTCGCGAGGCGGAGTCTCTCGTTCCGGAGACCCTGGCTCCGTTAACCTCGTGTGTACTATTTGGCGGAGGGCTCGGCTACGCCGCCCTCGTCTGCACCGAGAAGCTAGGTCCCGAAAATTCGCTCACCTGGATCGAAACCGATCTTCGGCTCTTTCGCACGGCGATCGAATGGGTCGACCTCACCCGCGTTTTTGAGAAGCCCGGAGTTTCGATTCTGCTCGCTCCGACCCCGCGCACTCTCGACGAGTTCCTGACGCGCCGAACCCAGAAGTTTCTGGCCGGCCCGATCGAACTCATGGCTCACCCGGCGTCGCTGCGTTGGCGAGAGGATGAATACCGTGCCATGATCGAGCTCTTCACCGAGTTCGTCAAAGAGGCCGCGGTCAATGTCAAGACGGCGTTCTTTCTCTCGCGCCACTCGCTCCGGAACCAGTGCGCCAATCTCAGTCGATATCTCGAGAGCCCAGGCTATAAGTTCCTCGAAGGTATTCTTGCCGGGGAGCCCGCGCTGCTCGTATCGGCCGGCCCTTCTCTTCGTCGGGATCTCGACAGCCTGAAGCGAGCCCAGGGAAAGATCCCGATGATCGCGGTGTCGACCGCACTCAAGCCGCTTTTGCGGGCCGGAGTTCGACCCGATTTCACCTGTCTTCTCGACTACCACCGCATTTCCAAACGCTACTTTGACAACCTCGAGGCAGAGCTCGCTCCTCCCGTGGTCTGCGATCTCAAGGCGACTCCGTACGCGCTTGACGTCTACTCAGGAGTGCCGCTCTTTGGTAACGATCTCCTCTTCAATACCCTCCTCGACGGCTTGCCTGGAGATCGTGGCGACCTGCCCAAAGGATCGACCGTCGCCCACCTCGCCTTTCATTTTCTGAGCTTTCTCGGGGCGGACCCGATAATCCTAGTCGGACAAGATCTCTCCTACCCGGGCGGTCTCATCCACGTTCCGGGGACAACAATTCAATCGGAAGCCTTCCCGTCGACCAACCGCTTCTATTCATTTGAACTGCGCGAACTCGAAACCTATCTCTACGCGCGCGATAACTACTTGCGAGTACCTGCGACTCAAGGTGGTGAGGTACCGACCGACGAGGTCTTCTTTTCGTACATCAAAGAGTTCGAGCGGCTGATTCACGAGTCGAAGGCGCGTGTGATCAACGCCACTCCAGGTGGGGCGCGGCTCGCCGGGACCGACCCTCTCCCCTTAAACCAAGTGCTCGAAGAGTTCTCGGGCGCCTACCGGCCCGATTTTGAGTCGCTCCTCGCGCGGGCGCTCGAGAATCGGACCGATGTACGGGAACGGAGCGAACGCTTACTCGAGCAGCGGCTCGAGGAACTTCGCAGTTGTATCGCAACCTACTCCGAAATCTGTGAACTACTCGAGCGTGTGATCAAGAAAAACCGCAATCGCCAAGTCGCCGACCAGCTAGTCGAGAGAGTTCAGGCGAGGCACGGGGAGATTCGGAAGTTCGGTAAGATCTATTTGTTGCTCTCTACTCTGGCCCAAAGCGACGGGTGGCGGCGGATCCAAGACGACCGTTCGCTCGACGCGGCGGAGCTCTCAGGAATCGATCGCCAACAGACTCAAGCAGAGCGTGATTTACGATACGTGAGAGCTCTCCAGACCGCGGGCGAGTTTCTCGAGGAGGCGCTGACTAGAGGTCGCAGCCGAGAGGTGCTGCAAGCCGAAGATCGCGAGCATGCTTAAAAGCCCCACTATTTACGAAACGCAGCATTCACGAACCCCAGCATTCACAGACCGTAGCCTTCACGAACCCCTGCCCTCGAAGAGTCGCAAGCTGGTGAGGAAACCAGACTCCAGCTTTGACGATAGGGAGTCGTCGCGTCGGGGATTGGATCTTTGCCGTTGTCATTTAGTCAGCAAACCGTTGATTAGCACAAGCAATCGTGTTCAGACTGATTGGCCCGCAGCCCCAACCGCGATACTTGGGCGCGTGAACCAGCTCTACCGCGACTTCCGCAAAAGCCCATGAGACGCGCGCCCGTGGTGCTCCACGCGCCCAAACTATAACCAACCGCAATTCGAAAGCACTTTTGGGACGGGCTCTGAAACGCTTGTCTTTTCAAGTGAAGGAACTTTGGGTAGGGTCCCGCGCGTCTTGGATCCTGTGCGAATCCGTTCGGTGGATTTGCTCTGGTTCACTCATTCCAGCCGGGATCGGCTCTGCGGGTCGGCCCCTTCTGCGCTCGTTCCCAGAAAGGACAGCCGTGGATACCTTCCAAGCGATCTACGATCGGCGCGCCGTCAAGCACTACGATCCCGACCACGAGATGCCGGAAGCGGATCTCAACAAACTGCTCCAGGCGGTGATCCAAACCCCGACTTCGTTCAACATGCAGAACTGGCGCTTTGTCGTTGTTCGAGATCCCGCGATTCGCAAAGAGCTTCGCGCGGCGGCGCTCGATCAAGCGCAAGTAACCGACGCCTCGGTGCTATTTCTTCTTTGCGCCGATCTCAAGGCGTGGGCCAAAGAGCCGGAGCGCTATTGGAGAAATGCTCCGAAGGAAGTCGCCAAGATGTTGGTGGGCTGGATGGGTCCGTTTTACGAGGGCAAGGAAGAGCTCCAGCGCGACGAAGCGATGCGAAGCTGTGGGATCGCGGGGGGAATCTTAATGGTCGCGGCCAAAGCGATGGACTACGACTCGTGCCCGATGATCGGCTTCGATCCGGTTCAGGTCGCTCAGATCATCAACCTCCCTGAGGATCACGTGATCGGTTTTATGATCGCGGTGGGCAAGCGTACCCAAGACCCGTGGCCCAAACCCGGGCAACTCCCCCTGAAGGAAGTCGTCGCCTGGGATAAATTTTGAGTCTTTGCGGCTAATCTGACCACAAGTTAGATATTGCGCTCGGGATCGGTCTCGACTCGAAAGGGAGCCCGGGCGCCACGGTAGCTCTCGAGCTACAGAAACAGCGCTCTATATACACACTCAGGCTGCTAACCCTCTCAATCGCTTGATGTCACCGCGGAGACTTGAGCAGGCCGATTTCGATCCTCTGATTGGCCTTGGGGATCAGCTACGTCCCGTCCGACTCAAGCGGTCTGGGAATTGCCACTCCGGAAAGTGCGGGAAAATCTCCTCGGGTGGAAGAGCTCGTGGAGGTTCGGTTAGGCGAATTGCACCCTGGAGGAGGGTGTGATTCTGAGCACTTCTGAGAGGGGGACTAAAATGGGTGCACCAGTAGTTGGACCTTATTATCTTTCTATTAAGCTCGATTCGCCCGGGAGCTGGAAAGAAATGGCAAATCGAATCGAGGCAGTATCGCGAGCACTATGTGCACAACCGGCTGAGATTCTCGACCGGCTCGGGCCCGAGGTAGTGGACCAGATCCAATTCTGGACTGATGATCTGAATGAAACAGTGGTAGAGTTTCGGTTCAAGTCAGCCTCGGGACTAGAGGATTTTGTTACTGCACACGTAACGCAAGGTCCCGAGGGACTCCACTGCGAATTCTTCTAAGCTGGTGAAGGCTAGCCCTGGTGGTAATTCCTCCGCGATAAAGAATTCAGCGGTTGGGAATTGACGCCAGGGCTATATTTTTGTCAAAATTTGGGAGTGACGATAAAGGAATACAAGATGTCCTCCGCTGACATTGATTCTATTGAAAAGCAACGGGTAGCAATTGCTATCGATAGGTATCTTGCCGGTGACATCCCCAGGTCTGTCGACGACTTTCTTGGCATAATTGGTGACACGAAGACTCCTCGCATTCTGTCCCTCGCGCACAAGTACCTTGGTCAGGCGTACTTTTTTGGAGGGATGATATCCGAAGCCGAGGAAAGCACTCTGAAGTCTATCGAGGTAAGCAAATCTCATTTGTTACCGGAGTACTGTATCGACAGCTTGAATTGTCTGGGAGGAATCTACTGGAACTGTGGCGCGTTATCCCTCGCGCTGACCCAATATGAAGAGGCGATGAGTCTTGACAAGGATGGACTATTTGCCACACATAAGATGTCGCGGACGGGGGTCGCGAAGACTGCAATCCGCTTGGGAGATGTTGATCGAGCAAAGAAAGCAATTGAAGGAATTGAGTTCTACGAGTTCGCTGACAATTACATTCAGGCGTATTTCTTGGCATTCAAGGCTGATTTTCTGAGTCATATCGATGGAACAGATCCTGACGCCGTTGAAGAACTCTTTGCTCAAGCCATATCGATTATTGAGACTGAAACTGTTTATCAGGCAGTTGCTCTCGAATTACTGTTGCTTCACCGACTCCGCAACGGTGATACACGAGCGGAACGAGCGCTCAATCAATTTGAAGGTTGCGCTCGCTCGCTAAACGGAACGCTTTACCTCGACCGAGCCTACCTTTGGCGGGCCGTTGTCGATCCTTCCGATGTGGACCTCGCCGACATCGTCAATCCTGCGATCCGTGTTCTTGCAGGCTCCCTTCTCGAACCCAGCGAGATGAATATGCTGATGATTCAACAGGCGGTGAATAAGCTTTCCCGACGCCTCTACGAGAGTATCGAAAACTCTCGGGGCCACCGATTCCCCGCCTAAAGCGGTGCGGCTGGGTTCCCTAAACTATTAGGAGCTCCGGATTAATCGGTCTCATGCCGGAACCCGGTCGCCGATCTCTACCGCAATCCGGTAGACTAGAATAGGGAATTTCTAGTTATTTGATCGAGAACATACAGCCTGCACGAAATGGCATTCGGTTGAGGCAGTCGATATACGAGGTGGCCGAGCCACGGCCGATCTTGCCGCAGCGCAATACCGGCGGTACTCGACTCACCAAATCTCACGAACCTCGACTTGAAAACAATTCGCTGGCGGGGGAAGGAGTACACGTTGAATCGAGCGATACTGGCTATGGGATTCGCACTCGCAACCACTAGCTTGGTCGGGGCGGCCGGGCTTAAATTTTCGACGAACTACGAGAGTAGTCTCAAGCAGGCCAAAACCTCGGGACAACCCGTGGTTCTTTACTTTACGATGAAGGGCTGAGTGCCCTGTCAACGCTTGGACGCAGGTGCGTTCTCTGATCCCAAAGTAAAAAAAGCTGCTCAAGGCCTGGTACTGATCAAAGTTGATTACACTCGCAAGAACGCGAGAATCTTACAACAGTACAAAGTCCGGTCGTTTCCGACCGTCTTGTTTCTCAATCCCGACGG
The DNA here is from genome assembly GCA_964482505.1 of uncultured Planctomycetia bacterium. Lineage (GTDB taxonomy): Bacteria > Planctomycetota > UBA8108 > UBA1146 > JAJFFE01 > CAYZYD01. Next base: position 6,025 of record CAYZYD010000163.1, read on the forward strand.
AAAGAAAGTGGGGAAGCTCGGTAAACGAAGCGCCACCGCCGTGGCGGGTCAGTTCTACCAACTCAAGCACCGTTACACGAAGAAGTAGCCGCTCAAAGGTGCCTTCGGACTGATCGGAAAGACTCGCCGGAGCGACGGAGCGATACCGGAGATCGTTCCGTCGCTCGGTCGAGTCGGTCGCCAGCCCATTATCCTCAGGGCAGAGACCTGCTACAATCATCGCCATTCGATAGCGACTCTTAAACCGTAGCGACTCTTAGGCGATTGGCAGAATGCTCGCTGTGTCCCCATCCTCAAGTATGCCGGATTCCGGGCCGGATCCATCTCCGGCGGCCCCTGGCGCTCAGGAAGATCTTCATCTCGAACTCCGTACTCTGAGAGCGGATGACTATCCTCAAATCAAGAAGCTGATGGATAGTGTCTACCCGACCATGGGGGCTTGGACTGAACACGAGTACCTCAAACAGCTCGAGCAGTTTCCGGAAGGACAGATCGGTATCGAGACCGCGGGCGATGTTATCGCGGTCGCCCTCGCGATTCGGGTCGATCACGACCGTTATACGCGGTCTCACACTTACGACGAGGTCACGGCGCGGGGCACTTTCGCCAACCACGATCCCGAGGGTGATGCCATATACGGCATTGATATGTTCGTCGCTCGGGAGTACCGAAATCTAAGGCTGGGTCGGCGCCTTTATGATGCGCGCAAAGAGATCTGCCGCAATCTGAACCTCAAGGCGATTATCGCGGGGGGGCGGGTCCCGGGTTACTCCAATTTCGCAAGCGAGCTCTCGCCACAGGAGTACGTGCAGCAGGTCGATCGGCAGGAGATCTTCGATCCGATTCTCTCTTTTCAACTCGCCAACGACTTCCAAATTCGCAGAGTGCTTCCCGGGTACAATCCGGAGGATCGCGCGTCGCGTTCGGTAGCGACCTTGCTTGAGTGGGTGAATATTTTCTATCAGGAGGAGGAGTCGGCCCTCACCGCCCCCCAAAAGAGCGTCGTTCGGCTCGGCGCGGTTCAGTGGCAGATGCGTCCCACTCCTTCGGTCGACGCCTTTCTCGACCAGTGTGAGTTTTTTGTCGACGCTCTCGCCTCCTACAATTGTGATTTCTGCCTCTTCCCCGAACTCTTTGCGGCGCCTCTTCTCGGCCACTTCGACCAGAAAAATCCCGCCGAGGCGATGCGCGAACTCGCCGGCTTTACTCAGGAGATTGAAGATCGACTTCTCCAGCTCGCGGTCGCCTACAACATCAATATCATCGGGGGGAGCCTCCCGACGTATGACGGCAACGAATTGCGCAATGCCGCTCCTCTGCTGCGTCGTGACGGGAGCCGCGACCGTCAGGAGAAACTCCATATCACACCGGACGAGCGAAGCTACTGGGGGCTGGCTGGGGGAGATCAGCTGACGCTGTTCGAAACGGATGTCGCCAAGATCGGCATCCTGATCTGCTACGACGCCGAGTTTCCCGAGCTCAGCCGGATCTTACGCACTTGGGGAATGGACATTCTGATGGTCCCCTTCTGGACCGATACCCGAAACGGCTATATGCGGGTGCGTTACTGCTCGCAGGCGAGAGCGGTCGAGAACGAGTGCTATGTCGCGATTGCGGGATCGGTGGGCAATCTCCCCAATGTCGAGAATGCGGAGATCCAGTACGCCCAGTCCGCCGTTTTTAGCCCCGCCGATTTCGCCTTTAGCCAGAACGCTATCGTTTCCGAAGCGACTCCGAACACCGAGATGACTCTGATCGCCGATCTCGATCTCGACAAACTCAAGGCGCTGCGCAAAGAGGGTTCGGTCCGCAATAACCAGGATCGACGGCTTGACCTCTACCGGCTCGAGTGGCGGGGGCCCACCGACTCTTCGACTTCCGAAATCTAGTGTCCTGTTCGGAAAGTTCGAGTGAGAACTCGGCGAGCCATTCGGCCT
>CAYZYD010000164.1:0-7934 GCA_964482505.1 uncultured Planctomycetia bacterium
AAGCTCGGCCTCCCGCGCGGAATGAGTTTTTCAACGGGCTGCTAGCCCGCATTATCATGAACCCCGTCGCGAGAAGACCGGAGGCGACCTATTAGGTCGCCAGAGGATCGTATCCGTCCCTCTGACGCAGCGAGCGGACGTCTGACGACTTCCCAGCAGCGGGCTCATGAAAAAAGCAGGCTAGACTCTTAAACCCCCTCTCTCCGCTACTGGCTTCTTAATCCCTACGATCGAACTCCGAGCTAAATTTGAGCATACGACTCAATGATTCGTCGAGCGCTGCGGGCTCGACGACGACTTGGTAGAAGCTCTCGTGGACTCCGCCATCGTAAATATTGATTCGGCCCGCCTGGAAGAGCGTAACTAACGCTTGTCGCCTTTGTGGAGTGAGCCAGTTACGGGCAGCGTCGGGGTCGGAACAAGTCACTTCGAGCTTTTGGTCAAACTGAGCGTCTTGGGTCAAAACGGTTCTGTTACCCGTGTCGGCAAAGCTCTCAACCCAACCCGTCAGGGTCTCACCGATTTTGTCACCGCGCCAAGGACGATCGACGATTCTCATACCTTCGGGAAGTGTATGAAGCTCCGAGTAGAGGTTCGTCACTTCGTCACACCCGAGCCTGATTTCACGGCCGTCAATCTCTCCCTCGGCGGTTGGGAACTCGTGCCATGAACTTGCCGGTACAAATTCGAGATCGTGTCTCTGGGCGAACTCACGGTATCCCTTTGCAGCCTCCCGGCGAAGGTTGACGGCGCGGCCCAGGGCCGTCGCTAACCCCCCGGCGAGGACGAGGACGACGATAATGGTCGGGAGGTTCGGGGTCATACTACAATCCAATCGACTCTCTGACCCTGGGATCTTTGTGCGAGGTGACAAACTCAGGGCTCGGTTTGAAAAATGAAGAGCGGACTCTGAGACTGCGATTGGGGTCTGGACTGAGCGACAGGATTATCGAAATTTCACCTTTGATCCGTGAGAAAAGCTCCCCTCGAAGCTGAGGCATCCGTTCGAGTGGAAATGCAGAAATGACAGCCGATCCTCAGAACGACTGCCGTCTCTGTCTCTGCTAGTACTGGGCGGTTCTACGGACAGCCCTTGTAAGTCTCACAGTCGAGACTATCGGGGGTCGGATCGGATCCGCAAACGAGCGGGCCTTCGAGAAGGTAGGCGCAGGCCTCAGACCTTCACTCCCCCCTCGATCCCCCCTATGACCAAAGGAACATCATGACCCTAGCGGGCAAGAAAGTACTGGTAACGGGTAGCAGCGCCGGCATTGGCTACGCGATCGCAGAGCGAGCTCGCGACGCCGGAGCCGAGGTCTACCTCAATGGCCGCTCGAGCGAAAAGCTTGAGAAGGCTTGTGCCGCCCTAGAACTTAAAGGATTCGCCGCTGACATGGCGGATGAAGATCAAGCGAGCCAGCTCGTCGCCAGCGCTGTCGCTGAACTTGGCGGACTCGACACGGTGATCAACAACGCGGCGTGGGGTCGTCGCATGTCGATTGAAGAGTTCGATAGCCAAGTATTCGAAGAGATGTGGCGGTCCAATGTCGTCGGGCCTGCCGTCGTGACTCGAGAGGCGATCCCCCACCTAAAGGACAAGGGCGGCGATATTGTGAACATAGCTTCCACCGCCGCCTTACGGGGCTACGAAACGGGAAGCGCCTATGTCGCGACCAAGTTCGCTCTCCGCGGGATGGGCCAGTGTTGGCAGGCAGAGTTGCGCAAGCACAACATCCGCGTCATCACAGTCAATCCGAGCGAAGTCCAAACCGGTTTCGGAGGACGCGATCCCGAACGCGACATGAACCCACATAAGCTCGTCGCAGACGACATTGCGGACGTCACCATCGCGGCCCTTGAAATGCACGGACGCGGCTACATTCCAGAAGTAACGGTCTACGCGACAAATCCGTGGCAAGGTTAAGCGGCGCGCGAACTCGCCGGTTCCTGCCGGGTTGGTTAACGCTCACTCTTCTCTTATCGAGTTGCAGTGGGTACTGGAACGAGCGCAGGGTAGATCTCGCCCAAGTCGCACACCTTCAGGCCGGATTCAGCCTCGGTCTCTACGCCGAGGCTGAGGCCACTTCGGTCCTCAGACCTGCAGCGGGATTCGCCGACGCGTCGCTCTTCCCGCGCTACGCCTTGGGCTGGGACTCGAGACCGAGACGATCTCCGGGTAGTTTTCGGACAGCCGCCTTCCCCACCCTTCTGGTCGGCTGGCCGATCTACGGGGCCCTCGAATCCGGAGAGGGATACGCGGAAACGGCTCCCTATCGCCGCGGTTTCCTCGCCCCTTTTCTCTTCACCGGAACCGATCACGTCGACCAGTCGATGGGTGGCCTCTTCTATCCCGAGTTCCTCAACCCCAATCCCCGACTCGTCGAAGCACGTGCCGACGACGCTCGAGTCTATGAGAGCCCTCTCTCCAGGCACGGCCGCTTTGGCTTGAGCCTGACCCTCGGGCTCGTCCGAGTCGACGCCGGGGTCAACCCGCTCGAGTTGGTCGATTTCTTACTCGGCTGGTTCGGGCTCGACCTACCCGGAGACCGGTCACCGAGCCCAACTGAGGATTCCCAGAGCAACACCCCTTGACGGCGAACATTTGTTTGCTGCATCCTTGGGCGCGGACTGTCTAGCACCTATCGCTCTGGGAAGGTTGAAGAGCCTTGAGTCCCAAACAACCTTTGATTCTTCACCTCGACATCGACGCCTTCTTCGCCTCGGTCGAGCAGCTTCGCAACCCTCGGCTTGCAGATCGACCTGTCGCCGTCGGCAGTGGCGTTATTGCCTCGTGCTCGTACGAGGCTCGCGAGTACGGACTCGAGGCGGGCATGCCACTCGCACAAGCGGAACGGCTCTGTCCCGGTCTCGCAATCGTCGAAGGTCACCAAGCGATCTACCGCTGTTACACCGATCGGATCTTCGAGCTTCTAAAAACTTGCGCACCTCAAATCGAAACGCATCTCGACGAGGCCTACTGCGACTTTGGGGGCACAGAACGACTCTACCCCGATCTATTCCAACTCGGCGATGAACTCAAACAACAGATTCATCGTGAAGTCGGTCTGCGGGCGACGATCGGCATCGGGCGCAATCGAATGTTCGCTCGCCTCATCGGAAAGCAGTCAAAGCCCGACGGGCTCGGGTATTTGTCACCTCACCGTGAAGAGGGACTTCTCCTCGCGCTACCCATTCGGGACCTCCCCGGTATCGGCCCCAAAACGCATCGCATCCTCGAACAGCTCAACGTTTCCACCGTATCTGAGCTTCGGGAACTCTCCCTTTCCGCGCTGACCGCCCTCTTTGGTCTAAACGGTCGGGCGATCTACGAACGGAGTCGAGGCGATGATTATCGTCCGGTCGAGGAGCGAGAGGTCCCGCGGACGATGAGTCGAGAGACCGCCTTTCACGAACCGACAGACCGACCGGCCGAGATCGAAGGAGTGCTGCACTATCTCGTCGAACGCGGTGCACGCGCGTTGCGGGAACGACAGCTCGAAGCGGGAGGAATCGGCGTGAAACTAAACTATACGGATCGTCGCTACGCTCGACGTCGAGAAAGGCTCACCCCCCCTACTCACCGAGATTCCATCCTCTACCAGACGGCGAAGTCCATCTGGCGATCTCTTCATGAGCGACGCGTCGCACTTTATCGCATCGGGATCTGGTTCGACCGAATCCGAATCCGGCCCCGCTACCATCAGACAGATCTATTCACTGAAGAAGCCGCGGAAATGGTTTGCGAGGAGGCTCAGCCCCAAGCGATTCCCCGTTCGGAGAAGGAGACACCGCTTCTCCATAGCATCGACCAGATTCGACACCGTTATGGGCACGCGGCGCTCGTCACGGGCAAGTCGCTCCACCTACTCGTCAGCTCAGACGATGCCCCGGGCCTCAAGCGCGATCGGAACGGCTTTATTCTCCGCACGCCTTGTCTCACCAAATAGCCTAGCTCAGGGCCGTTCGAGCCCGAGCTTCTTCATACGAGAGGAGAGGGTCGTAGGCTTTAGACCAAGGATATGGGCGGCCCCGCCTTCCCCACTCACTTTCCAACGCGTGCGCTCGAGAATCTTGAGAATGTGACTCCGTTCAACATCCTCCAAGCGGATCTCAGCCCCCGCCTCTCGAACGCTCTCCGATATGGGAGCCACTTCGAGAGTGTCACCTTGGCAGAGGATCACGGCGCGCTCGATAACATTCTGCAGTTCGCGCACGTTACCCGGCCACGGATAGCGGGCGAGCGTATCGATTACTTCGGAGGGCACCTTCAGAAGCGGTCGCCCTAGCTTTGCTCCGTACTTGGCCACAAAGTGTCGAGTCAGTGGCGCGAGATCTTCTGGACGATTGCGCAGCGGGGGAAGCTCGATAGGGAAGACGTTGAGCCGGTAGAAGAGGTCGGCCCGAAACCTCTGGGCTTGAACCTCTTCATGGAGCTCTTTGTTGGTCGCAGCGATCACACGGACATCGACTTTGACCACTTCGGTCCCCCCGAGCCGCTCAAACTCGCCCTCCTGCAACACTCGCAGAATCTTGGCCTGAAGCTCTAAGGGGAGATCACCTATCTCGTCTAAGAATATCGTTCCACCGTCAGCCACCTCAAAGCGTCCGAGCTTCTGCTTGTTCGCTCCCGTGAAGGCGCCTTCCTCGTGACCAAAGAACTCGCTCTCAATCAGGGTGGAGGGCAAGGCGGCGCAATTGACTTTGACGAGGACTTTGTCGGCTCGCCGGCTCTGGTCGTGGATCGCACGAGCGACGAGCTCTTTTCCGGTTCCGGTTTCTCCGGTGAGAAGGGTCGTCGCGTCAGTGCCAGCCACCTGTTCGACCTGCTCCAAAACTCGTCGCATCGGAGGCGAGGCTCCCACAATCTCTCCAAATCCGAGATCCTGACCTGTCTCCACTCTGAGGTACTGGTTCAGAGCTTTGAGACGCCGAATGTCCTGTTGAGCTCGCTTACGATCGTCGACGTCGCGCAGAATCATCGTGTAGAGGTGTTCGCCGCCAAGCTCAGCACGGGAGAGCGTGGACTCGACGGGAAAGGGCTCACCCGACTTCCGGAACGCAAACAACTCTCGGGGTGCCACGAGAAAGCCCTTGGCGTCCTGACTGCCCCCCGAAAGCTCTCGGATGCCGATTCGGAGTATCTTCTGAAACTCATCCGACAGAAACGGCTCGAATGTTTTGCCAATTACCTCAGCGCGAGAGCAACCAAAGGTCTCTTCGGCTGCCTGGTTGAAGAGTCGCACACGTCTCTCCGAATCCACGGTCACGATCGCATCCATCGCGGATTCGAGGATGGTCGCAAGCCGCTCCTCATTCTCACGAACTGCCCGTTCGGCCTCGACGCGATCTGTCACTTCGCGGAAGAACCAGACGCGACCATAGTGACGTCCATCGGCTCCGATCATCGGGGCCGAATACCGATCCAGGACGCGGCCGTCCTTGAGCGTTAACTCGTCAAAAGAGCGCGCTTCGGGCCTTTGGTAGAGGTCGTGGACTCGATCCAAGAAGGCGACGGGATCGGTGAGTTGATTGCGAACATACTCGAGAGCTTCTTCATCACTTCGACTCTCGATAATCGAGTTTGGAATTCGCCAAAGCTCAACGAAGCGCTGGTTGTAGGAGATAAACGTACCCTGGTTATCGACGACCAGGATGGCATCGGGCGAGGCCTCCTGCTGAGTGCGGAGGATAATATGCTCAAATCGGAGCACCTCTTCGGAGAGTTCAGACGCGCCAAATTTGGACCAGCCCGCACCAGTCGGCGAAACCATGCCGCGCTTCCTTTCAGTGCCTCAATGAGGAAGGGGGTTCGTCGTGGGAAGGGTATCATTCATCTATTTAGATGGCACAATAGAAATCCAAGCACAGTTCAGATCAGTAGCGATGAATTCCCCATGACCCAAGCCGCCCCTGAATTCGACCCCTTTGAGGATAGCTCGACCGCCATCCTTCTTGGGCTTAGATCTGCGTGGCTGAGTATCGTAGAAGATTTGCCTGAGAGAGTCGGTCGTCCGCAGGATCTCGTCGACCAGCTCGGTCTGAATCGAAACCTCGGCTGGAAGCTCTTTCGAGTCACCCATGGGCCGGAGTCTCTGCCGGCCCCAAAACTGATCCCGGGTCCTGCGAGCGTCGATCGGTTTTTTGAAGCTGCCCGGCAGCGAGGGGTCCCCGCGGCGCTTGTCGCTCGAGGAGCTGAGGCCTACGAGCAGTATCGAGAGCTGATGAGGGTTCATGCCGGGGATCGAGCGTCTCTCGACATTCTACTCGCGCAACATCTCGAAGAGGGCCGACCTCAAGCTGAGCGCGAACTTCTTCGCGCCGCATTTCGAGCCAACAGTTACGTGCTCGGAATTCAGACTCGCGCCATCAACTACTTAACCTTCGTTTACCCCGGGGAAGGGAAGACCGAAGGGGCGATCTTTACGCGGGGATACTACGGGTTACGCCGGAATCGACCCGGGTTGCGGTGGCTCATCGGCGGGTATTCGGTGGCAGAAGATACCCGACTTCTCGGTCTTGCTCCTTCCGAGTCGCTGGGAGAAGCGGCTGAGGAGGGTGCTGCTCCCTTAGTGCAACAATTCTGCTCGATTCCGGTTGCCCGAACTCTTCGGGTCAAGAGCCCAAACCTGGTCGAGGACTTCATTGAACCGAGTCAGGTCGGAGAGCAGGCAGCAGCCGACATTGTCCAGGCGGAACGAACTTGGGGAACTATGAACCGCTTCCTTCCTCGGGAAAACGAGCGGGGGCCCACCATTCGAGACTACAACTCGCGAGCTGTCCGCTGTGTGACGCCGTGCGAGTACCTCCAAGTGAGCCTCTTCTTTCACCGCGATATACTGCGCGGGGAAGAGCCCTGGTATGACACCTATACGACGGTGCTGGGGCCAACTCGACACCGTCGAGCGCCAGAACACCGGATACCCTTTGGCGAGTTGAAACGGCTCGGTCCCTGTTCCTCCCCGCATCCCTCCCCGTCGATTCCCCACTATCAGGAGTTTGTCGATTTCGTCTTTGGTCACATCGACTTTCCGCGGGACGAGTTCATTGAGTACCGAGTGAGCCTCGACCACCCCCCGATTCCGATCGAACTCGTCACCTCTTATCGAATCAAACCCGAGTAGCTCACGATATCTCGTAATGCTCGCAATATGTCGTAGCGAAGTTCCTCGCTCCCTCTCCCTCGAGACCACATAAAAGCAACCGAACCAACGACTTCTAGTTGCCAAACGGGGCTGGCACACTCCTTGTTGAACGATTTGGACGTTTTTCGTGATCTCGCTCTCTTCCCCCCTCTTGGTTGCGGGTCCAACTCGCAAAGAAAGGAGAGTCACCGATGAAGGTGACCCTATCTTGGTTCGGCTGCCTCCTCAGCCTAGCCCTTCTCTCACCGGCGTTCGGCCAGATTGAGAACCGTCAGGTTCAAATGCGAAGCGTCGACTTTGAAACCGACGTTCTCGAGCTGTTTAACTTTGGACCCGACGACATCGCACTTGACGGTTGGCGCTTTTGTTCTCATGACTCAAACCAAGAGCGCGTCTACTCTTCTTCCGCCGGGCTCAACGGGGTGACCATCGAGGCAGGAACTTCCTTCTTCGTTCACTTCGGAAACGACGCTCCTGCGGGTGATGCCGATCGAATCAATCAGTCGACGGTCGGGAACTTCGCCTCCCCCTTCGACTCCGACGCTTTCGGGCTGCAACTCTACTTCCCCAACTCGGGAGGAACCGTTGTCTTTGCCGATAGCACTTTGATTGCCGACTTTCTCCAGTGGAACATCCCTGGTCAGGGTCCGGGACTCGCCGAAGAGCGCACCGCCCAGGCTGTGTCTGAAGGTCTTTGGACAACTCTCGGCGAGTTCATCGCCCCGAGCTCTGAGCCCATTCGAATCGAGCTCCTCGACGCCGCGGGCGGTTTGCTTCACGGCTCCGCAGCCT
>CAYZYD010000165.1:0-7916 GCA_964482505.1 uncultured Planctomycetia bacterium
GTGGTGAATAAAAGCAAGACGATGATCAAGGGTAGAATGCGAAGAGCTATCGCTGGCCTCACGTTTCCCCGTTTCCTTTTGGTTAGCCAAGAGAGATTAAAATCACGCTATGAACAAGGTTGGAAGCTGTCACAGCGTAAGGAGTCAGGAGAAGGGTCGGCTCCACAGGAAGGGAATGGAGAAGCTGGAGCAGGGCCTCCTGAAAACAACCAGTTCAGGATCCATGTTGCATCCGCGATATCGACAGAATTGTCTGAATTGGCATCGGCACTGTCAAAGCAACTCGGCTCAGCCCCGCCACTTAAATAGCTCAGGATTGCTTGCGAATCGGCGATGTTAACCCCTCCGCTGTCGTTATAATCTCCGCGAATAAACTCTTGAATACCAATTTGACCGCATGTCTGGATGGGGGGTATCACGTCGACTCCGTCGCCACGTGTCACGGCAAGGGTCTCAGTCACGACTGAGGGTACGCCGTCACAAAAACAGAATAGACTGTTATCCGAATAAAGGAGTTCAAACGTCTGTAGTTCATAATTCGAACCTTGAAACAGGAGACGCTCCAAAAAGAAATCGAAAACCGCGGCGTGAGTGAGCCCTTCGCCCGGGAATAATCGTATGGCCTCGAAATCCGGCGGGTTCCCATTATGGACCGTCTGCAGCGTGCTTCCGCTGGCTTCAGAAACAACCGAAAGCGACCCGGGGACGTCGCAAAGAGAGTAGCTGAATCCCGTACAATTTTCGGGAGTATTCACGTCAAAAAGGACCCGCGACGATGCCAGCTCTCCGGGGCCACTGACCGAGCCCTCCTCGATTTTGATAGAAAATTCCTGTGAATACACAGGCTGTGTAAGAAACATGAACACAAAAGCGAGCGAGCCCGCCAACTTAATAGAAACCATACTTCCTCCTTAGTTCAAACGCGGCTTGACGCATAATCATCACTAGTGTGATAAATTCATTCTTTTAGATCCTAGTTTTTTGGATCTTTATGCGCTGCGACTTGCTGGCAGATTTGAAACTTCCTCGGTCTTACACTTGACTTCTCCCAGACGGGGCAATTCGTCCTACCCCAACTTTAAGGAAGTTTATTGGCAGATAGAGAGCCAATCCAGCAGCTGCGGGTTGCAGAGGTCGGCGGACATTCCACTGGGCAAGAAAGCACTTTGTCGAAGCCCTACCGACTTGAGAGTTCCACTCGTGGCGGTCGTGTATATCGACTAGAGTATGCACGACCGTACCCGCCCGGATTCGAACCCATTGGAATGCGATGTATCCCCAGCCGAAACGTACTCTGCTGCTTTTGAGTGGCGCCCTCGTCCTTGTGAGTTGTCAGGTCACCGATCTTCGGCCGATCGGTTTTTCTGAGCTCAATACACCCGAGCGGCAAGCCGAAGCGAGTCGGCTTTTTGAAAAGGCGCGCGAGCGACTTATCGAAACTCTTCCCCCTGAACCCGGACATTGGCGGCTCGTCTTGAGGGATGTATGGAAGTCGGGATTCATCCGGCAGTTCACGCCGCTCCCGAGTAACGATGAGAAGTTTGAATTGCGGTTCTCGACGGATGGGAAGCGCGCCGTAATGACGATGATTGGCGGCGATCGTCCCGGGTTGCGCGTAGGGTACTTTGGGGAGGACGAGGCGTTCTACACTCCGAGAGGTCACAAGCCGACGAGTTTAAGCTCGCGCGACCGACTCTACCTCGAATCCGCGGTCCTCTATCTCAGACTGCCCTACCTCGAGTGGCCGTTCACAGTAAAGACCGAGGTGCGCAGCATCTCGGGACTCGAATACGACGTGGTCTACGCCTCCGGGGGAGCCGAGCTCGATAAACGTCTCGATCAATACCTCTACTGGTTTAGACGGCCGCAAGTTCGCCCGGAGTTTGTCCGGTTCACCTACCGCGAGGTGGCGAGGTCCTATGCCGGCGGGCTCGCTTATTCCGACTGGCGACGGGTCGAGGGTTTCCAAGTCCCGTTTCATATCGAAATTGTCAGGGACTTGGTCGAGTCCGAAGTTATCCACAGTTTACTCTTGGAAGATATTGAGTACGTTCCTCAGGACATTGAGGAATGGCACGCCCAGCGCGATGCGATCGAAGTGATCAACAGCCCAAACCGCGAATAGTGGCTTCCATTGCGTGATAAGCGCGGGGTTGGGTGCCGAGAGAAGGATAGACGGCTCGGCGGGTGGTTGCGAAAGTCTCGAAAGCGATCAGTGACAGCGGCAGCGGTATCGGTGTCGGCGGCAGCGACGGGGATGATCGTCGAAATCGGTCGCCTCGTAGATCAACCATCCGATCGCCCCGATAACCGCGAGGTCGGCGGCTATAGTGATTGGGGTGAGCGCGGCCCGGCCGGCGACCTCCCAGAACTGAGCGGATTCCGCAGAGCTGTCAACATCCTGCGAGTATTCGACGGGACTCGCCCCACTCCAGAGCGCCGTCGTAAAACAGCCCGTGAGCGAAAACGAGAGAACCACGGCGCAGAGAATCTTGAGAGACGTTTTGAACATGATTTTGCCTTCCTACTAGCAGCCCGAGATAGGAGGAAGGCTCGGGGGATTTCAGACTCGGGCGAGCTCTATTTTGGGAACCGCGGCTACAGAATGCGACTTTTCGGCGGGCTGCTCTGCGCGAAGAGTACGCTGCAGGCCCGCCCGGAAAACTGCTTTCGATGCGGGAGACCGAGATTTCGAGCCCATTGCCCCCTGCGAATCGAGGCGTAGTGGTCATACTTCGAGGTTTCGCCGTGGTGGGCTTGGCGAAGGAAGCTCGGACTCACGCGCGGAGTGAGTTTTCGGGCCGGCTGCTATTGCTCCCCTTGCGACAATTCGGTGTGACGCGTTTGTGACAGGCGATCCGCGCTTCAAGGGTATCTGGTCCAGACTGCGTCGCTTCGAGTCGAGCGACTCTCTCGGAACTCAGCCGGACTGGATAGCCGCCTCATAAGGCTCGGGTCCCGCGAGGTGGGGACGCCTCGAGACTGCGACAGAATTGCCAAGGCGGCCACAAATGCGCGGAGCGAGACGCCCCAATCTCCCCCGTCGCCATCCCGAGATACTCGATCAAACGTGGCCAAGCTCAAGAACTTGATGGGCCCGATCTCTCAAAGTCGAGAAGGGAAGAGTCCGCTGGCGGCGCCATGCCAGTGGTCCTCGACGAGGTCGCATCCGCTGGCAGCCGTCCTTTTCTGCTCGGCGCAGAGACTTTTGAGTTCTTGCACCATATTTATGAATCACGACGGTTAGCCATCCGAGTTCCGGGGCGAGTCTCGCCTCTCGAGTACTCGACGGTTGCGAAATTCTGCACCCACCGACATAGTGCGGCCCGGAGGTGGAATGAAGACTTTGATCTACGGGTCGAGCCCAGTCGGTCGGTGGCTGACCTTAGCTTTGCGCCAGGCGGGAAGAGACGTCACTCTGCTCGCAGAGGGGGTTGAGCACCTCGAGTTACAGCGAGACGGCATCGTCCTCCGCGACGGCTTGTCGTGGGAACAGTTATCCGCACGAGTCTATCTTTGTGAGTACATCGACCCGAACCGATCTTACGAGCTCGTCGTCGTCACCTTACCCAAAATAGAGAGAGTGCGGATCTGCCCCGAGCTAACCGGCTTGACGTCGGCTGAGGCGATCCTCTTTCTCGGCGAGGACTTCTCTGGGTTCGAAAGATATCTCGACAAACTCCCCGCGAGCAAAGTGTTGTTAGGGTCGGCGAGCCCGGGGGGCGGTTTTGCGGGTCAAGAACTCGTCATGGTCGACCGGGGCAAGCCAATTTATTTGGGCCCTCAATCGGACGCAGCGAAGAGCGTCGCCGAACGGGTCGTGCGCTTCTTGCGCGAGGCCCGACTCGCAGTCGAACTCGATCTCGAGATCGCTTCGAGACTCCAGTCTCAGTTCGCGCTCTGGCTAGCCGCCGCGGCGTTCTTCACTGAGACGCAAGGCGAGGCCGGCGCGGTTCGAGACCCTCGCCTTCTCAACCGAGCGATCCGAGCCACTCGAGAGATCGTGAGCGTTATCAAGTCGGGAGGTTCTCGCGTCTCGCTTGTCCCTCCGCTGCCGAGGCTCGTGAAGCGTCCGATCTGGCTCGCCCGCCCCGCACTCAGGAGCTTTCTCGCCCACCCCAAAACCCGTCTGTCGTTTGCGGACCCGGGCGCCTGGCTGGCCGATCTTCTCGAAGCGAGCGAAGAGTTCGAAGCACTGCGAGATGCCGCCGGAGTCAGAACTCCCCACTTTGACGAGCTGATCGCGACGATACGCTCGAGTACGACCTCGCCGATCAACCCCTGATCACGAGTTCGGTTTCGGCACGTGCTGATCGAAGAGGATCGGATTGCCATCGGGGTCGACGACGACAAAACTCGCCGGGCCATCGCTCTCAGAGTCCGCTCTCTTCTGAATCTCGAGACCCTGACTTTCGAGCCGTGTTTGGAGCTCGCGAACATCGTCGAACGATTCGAGCGGTTCGGCCTCGCTCGACCAACCCGGGTTGAAAGTGAGGATGTTCTGCTCAAACATCCCTTGGAAGAGTCCGATCGTCGTCGACCCATTGCGAAGGATCAGCCAATTCTGCTTCGCCTCCCCTCCGACCACTTGAAAACCGAGCTTCTCGTAAAAGGCCTGCGAGGCCGAGAGGTTTTGAACCGCGAGACTGACAGAAAAGGCACCGAGTTGCATGAGATCCTCATTCGCTCAAAGGGTTACCGACGGCGAGCGCAGCCCATTATCGAGATAACCCAGCACTAAGATAACCCAGTACTAAGAGAACCCTGTATCGAGATAACCCAGTGCGACGACCGCGGGACATTCAGATTGCAAACCCGAGCGCGTTGAGGGTCCGCTCGGCGGTGCGGCGCCACGTCGTCGACTCGATAATTGGGCGCGCCTCTTCCCACTGCTTCGCAAAGCGCGTGGGATCGCGGAGGAGCTCGACGACACGCTCGGCAAACTCCGCAGGACGGTGCGGGCATGCGTAGCTCGCCGCCGCGCCGAGCCGCTCTCTGAGGGCGGGGAGATCGGAGACGACCACCGCACACCCTGAGGCGAGCGCTTCGAGCGGGGTGAGTCCCGACGATTCGTAGAGTGAAGGATGGATGAGGACGTGCGCCGTCGCATAGATCTCAGATAACTCGCGAGGATCTTCGACGGGACCGACCCACTCGACATGGTCGTCGCGCCCGAAGAGAAAGGCGAGATCGTCGACCTCGTGAACATCGGGTACGGGTCCGACGAGCTTAAGTCGAACCCCGGGGAATTGCGTCCGGACCGATCGAAACACGCGGCTCAAAGTTTCGAGGTTCTTCCCGCGAACGAGCGATCCGACAAAGAGCAGCGCCGGTTCCGAGTCGGCGCTCGTCTCGTGAAGTTCTCTCTCTGAACCCGCGGCATCTGCTCGCACCGGAAAGCCACGCGGAAGAGCGCCGTTTTCGATGACTCGGAGCTTAGCCGCCGCTTCGGGGAAGTGCGCCCGGATGCGTTCTACCTCGGCCTGGGAAACCGTGATCAGCGTCTGCGCTCCGCGAATCACCTGAGGAATCATAAACTCGTAAGCGAGCCGAAACGCGGGACGGTACTCGCGCTTGAGCACCCGAAACGCGATCGAGTGAATCGTCACCGCGATGGGCGCACCTCTCCAGAGAAGAGCGAGCGGTGCGGTGTTTGCCGGACAGAAGAGCAGCACTCCGTCGTCAACTCTTCCCAGCCCGAACTGCTCCCAACCCCAACCTCGGCCGAAACGAGCGGACAGAGGGTAAAGCCCCGCTCGAATCTGAATGCAACGGAGCTTGAGAGAGCGACTCGCCTCGAGACCCGGCGGCACCACGAGCTCGACCTCGAGCGAGGAGTTCCGCTCCGCGAGCAAGTCGTCGATCGCAAGCAAGAGTTCACGACCGTAGCGCTGAACGCCGGTCACGGGCTGCGCGAGAAAGCGGCCATTGATACGAAGGTCAAGAGGCACCGGTCACCCGTTTCCCCTGAGCACCGGTTGCTCGAGCGGGTCGATACTCGCTCTGACGATGGAGCCCGAGTTCACCCAGAAGAGTCTCGACGCGAGAAGACCAAGACTGAGCCCGCGCGAGCAAGCGCAACTCCTCGGACTCCGAGCCGAGTGGACCTGACGTGAATTCGCGGATCTGCGCGACAAACTCACCGTCCGATTCTACGAGCCGAGCGGGGGTGGCGAGCCGCTCGAGCTCAGGCCAGCGGGTCGCGACGACGGGAAGTCCCGAGGCGAAGTATTCCCAGAGCTTGAGGGGTTGAACATGGTCGACTAGGGCGGCCGAGCCACGTCGATCAAACGGGATCAGTCCGACCTGAGCGTGGCGAAGATAGGCAGGGATCTGCGCAAAGGGTCTCGCCCCGAGCAACTGAACGTTATCCGGGAGTCGAGTCGGCGGTTGGTTTCTGAGCGGACCGACGAGCGCGAAGAGCACTTCGGGAAGCTGTAGCGCTGCTGCGATCACCATCTCAAAATCGAACCAGTCATCGATCGACCCGACGTAAACCGCGACTTGTCGCCAACCCGAGTACTCCGCCGGGCGAGGAGAATCGACCTGAAAGTGCTCGTACCAAACGCCATTGGGAATATACAACGATCGCCCGGCTCCGAGCTCTCGTGCGTAAGCCCGAAGCGAGGGAGCGGAGTAGACAACGAGATCGGCCGATCCGGCGAGTCGACGCTCACACTGCTTGAACCTCGCTGAAGTGTTCGCACCAAAAGCGTCGTCGCGATCGGCGATACGGTAGACGACCCGGCGGGCCTGGATTGCATCGAGCCAGTAGTGCTGGCGCGCTTCTCGGATGTAGAGCAAGTCGACTTGGCCAAATCCTTCGTCCACGACCCGATCGATCCGCCGGGCCAGCGCGGAACCACCGGTCGCGGGGGTTCGTGGCGGCGCTAGCGAACGGTCGGCAAACCGGCTCGGCCAAAGCTCAAAGGGAACGTAGTCGAAGAGTCGGCCTTGGAGGTCCCAGCGACCTCGCGCGAGCGCATTCTCGAAGCGGTCCTGGATGTCGGGTCGCGAGGCGAGAATCAGGTGGAAGGGTGAAATCGGATGAGAGACGAAGGCGACTTCGTAGCCGCGCTCAACGAGCTCGCGCGCGATGTGATGGTCCCCAACCCAGAGCGGAGAACGCCACGCGTTTGCGCAGGCGACTAAGGCTTTGGGTCGACGGGCGGAATTCAACGGTCATGCTTTCAGTCACGCGTCGCGGCTTGGGAAATCGACTGCGTCTTAACCGATCTCAAAGTGCCAGTCGAGCGCGGTACCCCGAACCCGAAGCTCAACCTTGGGCGCGAGCTCCCATTCGCCGTACTCGCGTGAATAGGGTTGTTCGGTGATCAGGATCTCCTCGGCTCGCGGGGCGCGGAGCCTGACCACAACCTCGCTCGCTTCGCTCCGGATCGTCACCTCGCTCCCCCGCTTCTCGAGAGCCCACCCCGGGGCAAACGGAAAGTGCACGACAAGCGGCACCTCGGCCGGGTAGCGATCGACTCCGCGCACGGCGCTCGGTTCGAACTCGAGTTCACGCTCGAGCCAATCCCCGTAACCGTCGTGGGCCCCGCGAAAGTGGGACTCGGTTCGTGATAACCAGCGGAAGTTGGGCGAACGACGGGTGGAGAAGAGCCCGAGAAACCCCGGGGCATACTCGTAAGCGCGCTTTCCTTCGACCTGGCTGGTCGCGTGAAAGGCCTCTGAACGAAACTGGTTGCGCAAGTCGGGGTTTGCCGAATAGGTGAAGCTGCCCGGATCGGTGACCAGCTCGCGGCCAGCCACCTCGAGCACAAAGCTCAGTGCATCGCCGTGACCGTGGCCGCCATTTCCACGCTGCCCCACGCCCCCCAAGCGAACCACAGCTCGGTAGTCATCCCCGCGGTAGAAGCTGTATTCGCACGTTTCGGTATCCAGGAGCGGTAACTCAC
>CAYZYD010000166.1:0-7906 GCA_964482505.1 uncultured Planctomycetia bacterium
GGTAGAAGTCTCGGTGTAGAGATCGGCAAAGCGAGCCGTCCAGCCCGACGTGTTGATACCGAGACCCGCAAAACCATCCCGGATACCGTAGCTCCAAATGTCTTGGCTGACAAAGTGGCTACCATTCATATTCGGGTAGCCGACGCGATTGATGATCGCGACCGATCCCTCGTTCCAGAGCGTCCGCAGGTTGGTGAGGTTGGGGTGGAGACGGTACTGCGAGTTCCCAGGACCTCCCGTGAGCGAGAGCGCGGCCCCGTTGGAAATCGCGATGTTGGGTCGTCGGTCGTAGTAGCGGGATAGCGAGGTGGGGATTACGGTGTTAAGACCGTCATTGCCTCCATAGAGGTTGATCACGGCCATACGCTTCTGGCCGAGGATCGGGGCTCCGAGAGCCATGTTCGGTTTCACCCCCCAGCTCAAAAAGGGGAGCAGAGAGAGCGCTCCGAGGCCGGATCCTGTCATTTTCATAAACTTCCGGCGATCAAATTCGCAGTTTGAGAACTCGAGAAGTCTCTGCGCTACCGGATCCTGATTCTGATTCGCTTCGTTCGACGTCATGCTTCCCCCTCCGGAGATCTTGGAGTTCGATTTTTAAATCGGTTACCGAACCTGGTAGCTCGGGTGTTGTGCGAGGATGTAGAGTAGTCCGCGCACTTTCTTGTCGATCTGATTTGCGTTGGTTCCGTCGAAGGGATCTTCGATCACAACCCGGGCATTGTTCATGTCGTGGTTGAGGTACTCGATCATGAGATCCCGCTCCTCCGACGAAAGATCGACCCGAAGGAGTTCGGCGAGGTGGTCGACCACGCTCGTGTCACTGCGGTCTTCGGGCAAGATCGCCTCGAGGTCGACGTCGGCATTCGTTTGGAAATTGCGCTGGTTCACGCATTCGCGAAGCAGGTTGGCTCGCTCCACCATACCCTGAGTACCGAGCCAAAGCTCTCCCGTGGGCCAGCCTTCGACTCCCGGAGGGAGGCTTGGAGTCTGAGTGAGGTCATTGAGTCGATTGCGCATGGTACCCATCGGAATGACCAGACCAGTCGTGCGAATAAACCCAACCGCGAACTCGATCGGGCTTTTGATGAACCCCTCTTTTGACTTTTCCGAGTAAAACGCTTCGGACAGTAAGATCTTCTTCAGCACTGGTTTGATCTCATAGTCGTTATTGACCATGACGTCGGCGAGCTCATTGATTACGGCTTCAGAAGGCTCGTCATGGCAGAAGTGTTTGAATAGTTTTTCACAGATAAACTCAGCCACCGGGCGGTTGTCGAGAGTGAAGTTAACCATGTCGAGATACTCGAGGTTTGAGTTTTCTCCGCTGCGACCCGTGAATGGGAGTCCGAAGATCACCTTGCTAAACTCGTCATGGCGATTGGGATCGTACTCGACGTAGTCCTGCCCGGTATCGGGGTTATTGCGAACTCGGTAACCGGTAAAGACTCGGCTCGCTTCGACGATATCTTCTTGGGTGTAGCCATTATCGACGCCGAGCGTGAAGAGCTCCCAAAACTCTCGGGCGAAGTTTTCGTTGGGAGCCCCAAGCTTACTTTCGACGCCATCAAGCCATTCGAGCATGGCCCAGTCGGTCGATACTGCGAGAAGGAAGTCCCGCAGATTGCCATTGGCGTGAGTGCGCAACATCTCGATGTGGTCGAGCATCCAGTACTTAGCGTTTCCTCCGAGGACATCTTGAGCGACCGCAAAGTGGTCGTGCCAGAAGAAGGCGAGATTCTCGAGGAAGGGATTCTCTGAGTAGACAAGAAGATTGCTCCAATACTGAACGAGCTCATTGGTGCTGGGAAAGTCCGGATCCGAAATTTCATCGAGCGCCGCCGTCGCGGTCAGCGAGGGTGAGGCGGTAGCAGTCTGCGCGATCATCTCATCAACATACGCCTCGACTCCCATCGCCTCGAGCTCGCTCAAGCTGGCCGAGGTGACGCCGAACTCGGCCCGAGTGAGAAGGTGTTCGAGATCTTCGGTCTCAAACTCAGTCTTGGTTGAGAGACTCTCTTCGGCGGGAACGTCAGACGAGCTGCTGCTCTCTTCGCAGGCGGTGAGGCTCAGGCTCGCCGCAATCATTATGACCGCTAACCAGGGCGATCGACTGTGTATTGACTCCCGAACCGAGCACCAAAATGAGATCATTGGGATCCTCCTTGAGTATCAGGACGGGAAGCTACTACTCAATCGACGGGCCCAGGGAACCGGTTAGCGCAAAGTGTCGTATCGCGTGACGTTATGAAGCCACAATCACAACGCCTTATGAGAAAGGGATTCCGGAAGATGCAAAGACGCCAGGGTCAAAGTTGATCCGAGTGGATCCTCTGAACCGTTGACAAAAATTGTCGAGGCTACACGAGCCGGAGTGGCTGGGACTTCACTTCGAGTAGGTTTGGATCGGGACCGGTTAAAGCACCACTGTCCGCAAAGTGGCCAAGGTTCTCTGGCAGGGAAGATGAGAGGCCGACCTTCCAGACCAAGAGCGCAAGCCGTTTTCCAGCACTTTGCTCTTTTGGAGCAACGTGGCGAGGCACAGGGTCTTAACCATGCTTCCGAACTTTCAGCTTAGGCAATTCCAGCCTCACCCGCCTTACTTAGGTTGAAGGAGAGGTTCGATGTATCGCTTCATTTTCATCAGTTCGGCGGTAGCGGTCCTGGGCCTGATTGTGTTGACAATAGCCCGGTCTTCATCGTCTGAAGAAGACTCTGTCGCTACGCAGCAGGAGGTTCAAGCCTCCTCAGACAGCGGGCCACAGAAGCTGATTCCACTCGATTGGGAGCAACACTTAGGTAGGGAATTCGGCGACGGCCCGGTGGTCGACGCGGAGTTCATCGAAGGTAAGTTGGAGCGAGATTCTGAGGAATGGAAGAAGCGGGAGCTTCTAAAGAACCTCCAAGGCACGACGATCGCCGAAGTCAAGAAACCGGAGTAGATCCCATGAAGGATAGGGAAGTTGGGCACTCCTTGATTGAGCTCGTGATGGCGCTCAGCCTCACCGCCGTGCTGGCGATGGGTTCGGGAGCCGCGATCCTTTCGGGAGTACGTTCAAACGGAGATCTGGCCGACCAGGAGCAGATCTTCAATATGGCGCGGTCATTACTCACTCGCACTTCCGGTCAACCATTTGGTCTCGATACCGATCCTGCGCCGGCGGTCGATCAGGTGGTGGACCTGCTGCTCATGGAAGGGTCGATCTCGACGGTCACGCTCAATCAGCTCGCGAATTCGGTGCCCGACGGGCGCTGGGACTTCATCCTCGCGGGATTTCCGGTCCCGGGTACCTGGAGCCTCCGGGTGAGTCCCGATCTTGATCAAGACGGCAGCTTAGTGGGCACGATGGAGACCTCGGGCGAGGTTTTTCTCATCACGATTTCGTTTGATGATCGGGAGATCATCCGCACGGTCCGTTCCGCGGATGCTTAGCGAGGGGAACGATGGCTAATTGTAAAGGATTTACCCTACTCGAAGTGACGGTGACGACCGCGGTCGCTCTTATCGCGATCGCTTCGATGCTCGAGTTTTCGACGACGACCATTGTTCAATCGCGACAGATTGACGATCGCCAACAGGCGACCCTCAATTCGGGGCGCGGAATGTCTCAGCTGTTTCAGGAGCTCGCTGCCACCAATGCGACGGGCACCGACGAGTTTGGGGCTGCATACGTTCAACTGGTCGGTGATCCCGATCCTGAAGCGGTGCTCGAGTACCGCGTCGCCGAAGCTTTCAATGTCGATGTAGTGGCAAACGCAGTCACGACTCAGTTCTCGACGCCGATCCGAGTTTTCGTGAACGCGGATGGCCAACTGATTAGGGAGCAGGCTGGTCAGGAGCGGGTGGTCGGCACCGGTTACGAATCGATTCGATTTCAAGTGGGAGTTGACGGCGCGATCCATCTCTGGATTCAAATGATGGAGAGCGAAGAGGGTTCGTTCGGAGAAAAGGTGATTCACGTTTATCCGACGAACAATAACTGAAAGCGGGTTTGACATGGCAGGTGACATGGCAGGGGAGCCGCTCAGAGACGATTCTGAACGGGGTTCCGTTCTACTAGTCTTCGTCTTTCTGACCGTGGTTTTGGGGACTTCTGTCGCCTTTCTTATGACCAACACCAGAACGGCTTGGTCAGATTTTGATAGCCGTTTCGAGTCGGATCGAGCCCTACAGGAGGCAATCGGCCAACTCGAGATTGCCCGGTGGGAAGTCAGGTCGAGTACCTACACGAATTCAGGGTCCAATGATGCCTTGCAGGAGGCGATCGGAACGGGCGTCCTACCCGACTCGGGGGTTCAAGTCGCGGAAGTGACCGGTGCTCCCGGTTGGTACACGATCACTGCGAGCGCCGACCACCGTAACGGCACACGCATCGTTCAGCAGACAGTCCGCGAGACCGAGTCTCTATCGAGCTACAACATGTTTGTTTGGGAACACCCCATAGGTATCTCGGGGCAGCCTCGCGGTTCGATTCACACGAATCGCCATCTCGAGTTTTTCTTTCCCGATGGGCTTTACCGCGACAGCGTGACGGCGGTCGAGGGCCATCAGCATGTGGCCGGAGCTACCGAAGATAACACAACCATGCTCGGCGCGTTTGACTCAGCGTCTGACCCTGTCCAGCTCGATTTCATGATCGATCAAGACTCTCTTCTCAACGAGTTCCGGGCAAATGTCGAAGCGGATTTCCTCATTCCCGAGGAGCACGAGGCTGACATTCGCCTCTACCGAGTCGGTAGCGAGCAGTGGGTTGAGATCAAAGAGTTCGGTAAGCCCTACACCGAACAGGTGACAAAGACTCGTAACAAGAAGCGTGAGATCGGCGGTCACTACGAGACGGTGACGGTGTCGGAGCCGATCAAGGAGCAGCAGACCACCTACGTCGAAAAGCCGGTCTACAAAGATGTCTGGGTCGAGACCGAGGGAGGTGGCTCGATCGCAGGAAGTAACGGTAGTAGCGGTTACTACGAACAAGTAATTGATTACTACGAAACCGTTGAGAAGACGGTTTGGGTCACGGTGGGGTACCAAGACGTGACGAAGGACATCTGGGTACCCGAGTACGAGTACTGGACCGAGGAGTACCAAAAGACCGCATATCGTAACGGTCCACTCATCAAGACAACCAATCAGCCGGTCCCCGAGAATGGGGTTATCTTCTCAGAGGGAAAGATCAAGGCGCTTCGGGGTCAGGTTGTGGGCCGGGTGACGGTGGGCACGGCTGACAATATGCTCATCACCGGTAATTTGAAGTATGTTGATGGTTCGGGCGGGACCGCATTTTTAAACGGGAGTAATCCTGACCTTCCCTACGAGCCAAACCCCAATTACGACAATAATGCCGTACTCGGGCTTGTCAGCGCCGGGGATGTGATCTATTCGCGTAAGGTGCCCGAGAATCTTGAGATTAACGCGAGTGTCATCGCACTCAATGGTCGCGTGGGGATCGAGGGGGTGGTGCTAGCGGAAGATGGCAGTATCTCCAAGTACAACCAGATGTATGACCAGTGGGGACGAAAAAAGAATAAGTGGAAATTCGATCGGAATTCAATTCGCCGGTTGGGCGGTGTCTCTTCAGCCAGACGACCGATTGATACGGTGGTCGACGGTGGCTTCATCGCCTCAGGCTTCAAGACCGGCGTACAAATTTTTGACGGTAAACTGGTGACCAGTCCGCCCCCCCTGATTCCAGCCAAAGATGAGCCGACCTTTACGGAGCGAATCGTCTTGCAGTGAAATCTGCACGTGACTCAAGGCGTGGAGTTGGTTCGGGCGATTCCGCTCGATCCAATCTCGCGCCTGGAGTTTACGGCTACTTGACTTCGGGACGTTATCTGTCGGCCATCCCTTGAGATTCCTCGGAGGGAGGTCTTGTGGTCAATCCGCCGGAGCACTTTGAAAACCGGGCCGAACAGGGCTCGGTTCTACTCGTTTTTGTTTTCCTGACTCTGGTTCTCGGAACCGGAGTTACCTTCTTAATGACGAACACGCAGGTCGCGTGGGCCGAGTTTGATGGCCGCTTCGAACGAGATCGCGCCTTGCAAGAGGCGATTGGCGATCTCGAGATCGCTCGCTGGGAACTCAGGAATAGTACCTATTCGTCGGGTTCGAATGACCTTATTCAAGACTCACTGGCCGGCGGGGTGCTGCCGGAATCCGGAGTGCAGATCGAAGAGGTTCCCGGAGTGCCGGGTTGGTACACGATTTCTGCGGCGGTTGATCACCCCCATGGAGTGAGCCTGGTTCAGCAGACCGTTCGCGAGACTGAATCACTCGCTAGCTACAATATGTTTGTCTGGGACCACCCGATCGGGATCTCGGGTCAACCGCGTGGTTCGATTCATACGAACCGCTACCTCGAGTTCTATTTTCCCGACGGCCTCTATCGGGATAGCGTCACCGCGGTTGAGGGGCATGAATTCAAAGCTGGGGCTACGACTTCGAATACTGCTTTCCTCGGGGCCTTTGACACGAACAGCGAAAAGGTCGAGCTCGAATTCATGCTCGACCAAGACGCGTTTCTCGAAGATTTCCGCGCAGCAGTTAAGCCCGATTTCCTCATCCCCGAAGAGCACGAAGCGGACTTAAGATTCTTTCGTAAAGGCTCGGACCAATGGGTAGAAATCAAAGAATACACCAAACCAACCATCGAGAAAGTGCCAGCGACCAAAACTAAGAAGAAGCAAATCGGCGGTCACTGGGAGACCAAAATCGTCAATGAGAAGATCAAAGAGAAGCAGACGATCATGGTAGATAAGCCAGTCTACAAGCAGGTTTGGGTTCCTACTGAAGGCGGCGGCTCGATCGCGAGTGGGGGCGCGGGGGGATCCGCGGGGTATTACAAGAAGGTCATCGACTACTACGAACAGGTCCCCAAGGAGGTTTGGAAGACCGTAGGGACCAAACAGGTAGAAAAAGAAGTCTGGGTCAAGGAATACGAGTACTACGAGGTCGACTACAACAAAAAGGTCTACCAGAAGGGGACTTTGGTCCGCTCCGAGAAGCTACCGCTGCCGGACAACGGGATCCTTTTCGCCGAGGGAAAAATCAAAGCGCTCCGAGGTGAGATTGTCGGTCGAGTGACAGTCGGCACGGCCGACGAGATGAAGATCACTGGAAACTTGCAGTATGTTGACGGGAGTGGAGAGAAGGCCTTTAAGAATGGCACCAATCCCGGCCTTAGTTACGAACCCAATCAAAAGTACGATAACAATGCAGTGCTTGGACTTGTCAGTGCTGGAGACATTATCTATTCGCGCAAGGTTCCGAACAATTTCGAGATAAACGCGAGCATGATCTCTCTCCAGGGCCGTGTCGGAATCGAGGGGGTCGTGCTTGACGACAACGGTAATGTTGACGCTTACAACCAGCTTTACGACGAATGGGGTCGTAAGAAGAACAATTGGAAATTTAAGCGCAATTCGATTCGCCGCCTCGGCGGAGTTTCATGCGCGAAGCGGCCTGTGGATACCGTCGTCGACGGGAATGGCATCGCGTCTGGGTTCCAGAAGGGGATCCAGATCTTCGACGGCAAGCTGCTGACCAGTCCGCCACCGCTCATTCCCGCGAAGGATGAGCCGACTTTCGCGGACCGCATCGTTTTACAGTGAGCTTTAATTGGAGCGAGAACGCGCCTTGAGAGTCAGGAGCGCGTTCTCTTGCATTGATCTACTGGGATTGTAGCTTGTTCACAAAAACGAGGAACTTCCTCAAGATGTAGGTCCCAACCGTCATGCGTTCGCTCTTGATCTCGACCTTCGAAGTGAGACCAGGGAGCAAGCTTGGATCGGTTTCGTCGAGGCGAATAATCACCCGAAAGAACTTCTCGACCGCACGGCCTTCGGCATCGACGGCGATTTCTCCGCCGCCGTTTTGGGTCACCCGGTCGTCCGGGATGGTGGAGTCACC
>CAYZYD010000167.1:0-7901 GCA_964482505.1 uncultured Planctomycetia bacterium
GGCCGAGGATGAGAAGCTTCCAGATCACCGTCCTAAAAGGCTGATAGCGCAGCGCCTGGAGACAGAGTCCGAGCCCGCTCTGCCCAGCTTGAAGCGAATCGTCGGCCGCCTGCTGGTAGATCGTAGCGAGGCGCGTGCGATATTCGGATGGCGTGATGGCCCCTGAGTAGTCGCGGTAGAGTTGCCGAAAGGTCTTGACCATCGCCGGGTAATGTTTGCGATGCGCCCCCGCGGAGGTCGTTTGCGAGCCGGCGTGGACGCGGTAGTCGGCGAGCGTTTCGCCGACGTAGACGACCTTTGACTGAGAAGCGACCGCGCAGAAGATCGGCATATCCTCCATCGGGGCGAAGCTCTGATCCCAACGCAGGCCGCGTTCAAACGGGTCGCGGCGAAAGAGACAGCAAGAGGGAAGATAGGTAACGCTGCGGTAGATCGCCCTCAACGTGTCGGGGCCGCGCCCCTCGATCGGCGAGCGTTCTCCGCGGTAGAGCTGGCCCGAACCGATGATCTGCATATCACACCACGCTTGACCCGCTTCGGGATCCGCTTCGAGAGCTGCGATGAGCTGGCTCAAAAATCTCGGCCGCCAGGTGTCGTCGGCGTCGAGAAAGGCGAGGTATCGCCCGCGACTCTGCTCGAGGCCGCGATTGCGAGCGTTTGCCGCGCCACGGTTTTCCTGTTTGATTAAGCGGATTCTTGGGTCTCCTAGCGACTCTTCGACGATCTGCGCGGTCTTGTCGCGGCTCCCATCGTCGACGATCAGGTACTCCCAATCGGACTCTACTTGGGACCGCACCGAATCGATCGTGTCGCCGATCGTCTCGGCCGCATTAAAGGCGGGGGTGATAATCGAGACCCGCGGACTGTTCATGATTTGATGAGTTGGGACCTGTCCGGAAGGGAAGTCTTAAGGGTGGGAGTTGCCACCGACTTTCTCAGGATCGAGGCGGGTAGGGGACCCGGCTGTCCCATCGAGTGTTCGAAGTAGATCTTCGCGGCCGATGGATTGAAGGGGATCGCGAGCGCGTCGCGCACCGAGTGCTCGGTTTCGTCTCGCAGCCGAACCAGATCTTCCTGCCCGAGGTAGTCGGTGAAGACGAAGGATTGATATCCCCCGTCGGGGTCGCCTTTGTAGTAGTCGGCGGTCAGGTTGTGATCGATCGCTTCGGCGTAGAGCCGGTCGCCGGTCTTGGGAAAAGTGTAGATCCAGACACCCTCTCGATCGGGATCGGGCACGGCTCGGTCGAAGTAGGGGGTACCGGGATAGGTCGTGATAATAGTCACGTCAAAATCGTCGGGTTGCGCCTCGAGGAGCCAGTCGCGGGTCGCATGGATCGTCTCTTCGGACTCCCCGGGGTGTCCGACCGACATCAGCGCTTTGACTTTGAGACCGTACTTCTTTGCGATGCGGACGCAGCGAGTGTTGTCCTCACGGGTCGCCTTCTTGTTGATGTTCTGGAGAATCCGTGGATGCCCCGCCTCAAACCCGACGAGGATCCAGCGGAATCCAGCCCGGTACATCGCTTCGGCCTGGGCTTCGGTAAAGAGTTCGCTCTTAACGAAACCGCGCAAGCGAAAGTCGGTCGCGTGTTTCTGCTGCAAGGTAGAGACTTGGTTGAGTAACTCAACGAGGCTCGGATTTACGTTGAGTTCGTCGTCGTAGAACATAAATCCGCGAAAGCCGTACTCGAGATAGATCTGCTCGAGCTCGTGGACGACATGCTCTGAGCCGCGCTGACGAGGTCGTCTGAGCATCGCCGATTCGCGCCCGCCACAAAAGCCGCACGCAAACGGGCAGCCGAGTTGGGCGATGAGGCTCGTCGCGGGGTAATCGTCGATCGTGTAGTGGTAGCTCTTGAGATCGACAAGGTGCCGAGCCGGGAGCGGTGACGCTTCGAGCTGTTCGCGAGTCAGAAAGAGATCACCCTTCGGATCGTCGGCATCGATAAGCCGCGGTGCATGGGGTTCGATCGCCTTCATGATCGCGGCTTCACCATCTCCAGCGACGACGACATCGAAGAGGTCTGTGAGCTTGGCGAGTGTTTCGGTCCCGCGACTCGGCGTGCCGAGGCGCTGCTCGCGGCGGTAAGCGGCGTGGACGAGCGTCACGTGAGGACCGCCGAGGATTACACGGGTCTGCGGGCGTCGCGCGCGGATGGTCTCGAGCACTTGGATTGCGGCCGGCATCTGCGGGGTCGTCGCGGTGATCCCGTAGTGGGTCGTGTTTGAGTTGCTCAGATGGCAAGCGAGCGCTTCGACGTAGTTTTCGAGCCCCGAGAGATCGAGGACTTCGACCGAGTATCCGGCCGCTTCGAGCGAGCTTGCCACTTTGAGAATGCCGAGCGAGACAAAGACGCGTTCATCAAGCAGAAAGGCGGAGGGAGGGATCACCAGGCAGACTCGGGGTTTTCCGAGGTGACCTGGGTGGAACTTCTTCGGGGTAGGGGCCGTCACTCGCAATCCTCTCTCGCCGGGACTTTACTCTTCCCGGGTTATCGGATTGCGCCTGCAGCGACTAAAGCGCGTCGTCGGCTGAATCGACAATAAAGCCGAGGGGATGGGATTACCGGAAGTGCCGTCGCCCATCGCCGACCGATCGAGCGGTGAGCCGAGTCAAACCGCGGTCAAATCACCCCGTGGAGAGGGCCGCCGCGACGCCCGAGCTCGTCGACACGAGCGACGATCTTGGGATCGGAGATCAGCGGAGGAGCGTGAAAGGGCTTCTGGCGCGCGTCGATGATGATGGGGCCCTCGCAGCCCCAGTGCTTTTGCTCAGTAAAACTTTTGACGCCGTAGATATCAGCGGCCGGGTTCGATCGAGTGAAGGTGACCCAGAGGAAGTTGGCAAAGGAGCGCGCCACAAACTCGGATTCGTCGACGCCCACCAGCAGCGGCCAACCGTCGAGATCGCAAGTCTCGAGCTCTTGCGTGATCGCTCGCCATTCAGCTTCAGCTGAATCGCGGTCTCGGTAGGGGCCCAGTTTGAGCGCAAGGATTCCCGGGGCGACTACGTCGAGCTGCTCGACCCCGCGGATTTCGCGCTTGGGGAACTCGGCTCGATCTCGACTCAGTTTCCGCGTGGGCGGCCCCGCCGCGGCGATCACCACTTTTGAACCGCGATTCAGACCGCTCCCCGAATAGTCGAGCGTGTCGATCGTCGTCTCGGTCTGAAAGTGGAGATCCCGGCGCCAATCGACGCGTTCGAGCAGATGCTGGAAGAACGCCTCTTTGTCGTGGGTCGATACGGGAGCGCGGGGATCGTCGCCGACGATGAGGAGATACTTCGCGAGACTCGCTTGGCCAAATCCAAGAATCGCATGGGCGATCGTCAGGATCTCCTGAGGCCGTTCGACCGGACTGTGCGGCGTGTAGCGTTCGCTACCGACGGCGAGCAGAAGCGGATGGACCCCCGCCTCGTCGACCGCGTGCATCTCGCGCAACCCGGGGAGTTCGTTCGGCACGAGGGGCCCGGTGATCTCGTGAATCAGCGCCCCAAAGGTCGAGTCCTCTTGCGGAGGGCGACCGACGACCGTGAAGGGCCAGACCGCGTCGCGACGGTGGAGCACTCTTTCGACTTCGAGCACCGGAAAGGGGTGCTCTTTGGCGTAGTAACCGAGGTGATCACCGAACGGGCCTTCGGGGAGCGTCCGGTCGAGTCGCACGCGACCCGTGATACAGAAGTCGGCAAGGGCGGAGACCAGCGCTCCTCGCGTCCGGTAGTAGGTAAAGGCCCGACCCGATAGCAATCCGTAGAAGAGCAGTTCGCTCAAGCCTTCGGGTAGCGGCATGATCGCCGCGAGCGAGTGAGCCGGTGGACCTCCGACAAAGACCGAGACCCGCAGCGGTTGGCCGAGCTCCGCCGCCCGCGTGGCGTGGACGCCGATACCGCGGTGAATCTGGAAGTGCAGACCGACTTCCCGATTGGGTTCGTACTCGTTACCCGCCATCTGAACGCGGTACATCCCGACGTTGGTTTTGAATGGACTCGCGGAGTCGGGATCGATCGAGAGAACTTGAGGAAGTGTGACAAAGGGTCCCCCGTCGTCGGGCCAGCATTTCACCTGGGGGAGCTTGTCGATCGTCGTCTCAAACTTGAGCGGCCTCGTTACCGCGGGTCTCGGCAAAGATCTGAGTGCCGCGAGCGGTGTCGACGCATAACGCCAAGGCGCTCGCGCGAGAGCCGAAGGGTCTGCTTTGAGCTCAACGATCCGTTTGACCCGCTCAAGCGTATGCCGGAGTAGAAACCGCGCCCGCTCCAGGGTTCCAAACAGATTAGAAACTGCCGGAAACGAGCTGCCCTGCACCCGCTCAAACAAGATCGCCGGCCCCGCGGCCTCAAACACGCGTCGATGAATCTCCGCCATCTCGAGATTCGGATCGACCTCTTGCGAAACCCGAACCAACGATCCTTCTCGTTCGAGATCTCGGATTGCGCTCCACAAACTCGAATAGCTCATCGCGACGGTTTCTTAAGGATCACGCACGGAGGCCAAGCGATAACCCGGTTAGCTCCCCAGCACTTCGTGCGGAGGGTAACGCTCAAGATGCTCCGGTCTCGTCGGGGTGGCCTCTCTCTGGGCTTGGTTGTTGGGGCTTGGTGGGGCGAAGATAGACCCCTTCTTCGACACTATAAAACGGCACAACAAAAATCAGCACAAACAAACGACACAAAAAAACGACGACGTGCTACGACCCGTAACACGTCGCCGAATTCTTACGGGAAGCGGGCTGAGCTCGCTCCTCCCCGTCGGGTGCTAAATGCTCAACCCTCCGAAAGAGTCACAATTGTTCATTATGGACCACCTCCTTTCTATGGTAGAGACATGCCCGGCCGTCGAGAGTGTGACCGCTCACCGCCGGACTCCCAGTTTGCTCCTCAGCGTCCCGAGGAGCTCTCACTGCAGACCGCTGCCTGCATCACTGGGAATTATCGGGCCGCGGACCGCAGTGTCCATAGAAAAAACTTGAGAGGCGGTCGGTTCGCCTATTCGAAATCTCGATCCATCACCGTCTTGCGACCATCGGATTTTGCTTGTTCGATCGCTTGATGACATAGAGCTCGGATCTTGTCCGAGAGGGCCGCGGCTACTGAACTCGCGGTGTTCATTCCGCTCTCATCTTTGATGTACTTCTTCAACTTAGAGACGACGACCAAGACTTCACCCTCTGACATTCACGACCACCCCTTCAAAGGTAGGCTTTAACACTCGGTAGTAGTTACTCCGGACCATTCACGGTTTGCTGCGACCGCCTCGGCCGAATCGGAAGACTGAGATCTTCTGCTGATATCGACATTAAGAATAACCCGGGTCGATCACTGGGGATCACGCCCGGACTATTGATGAATTGGCTCCCGAAGTAAAGAACAGCGGAAGATATTGTTTAAGATAAGTCCTGGTAACCGATTACTACGCTGAACCCGGTTCGCGTTCGGGCTTCGGAGGCGGCTCCAGGCCCCGCTGAGCGAGTGGAGAGACGTCCGCGTAGGGGTTTCGGCCCGTGATCTTCCAGTATTCGTGCGCCTGGTTTTGGGCGAGGTGGAGCAGGGTTCCTTCGGGATACTCGCCGTCGTCTCCGAGCTCTCCGGCGGGCATTCCCGAGAAGATCTCGAGCGCTTCTCGGATCGTTTCGACCGCGTAGACCGCAAACTTCCCCTCGCGTGCGGACTCGATGACATCACTCCGGAGCATCAAGTCTTGCGCGTTGGCTTGGGGAATCACGACACCTTGAGTGCCGGTAAAACCGAGAGTCTGGCAGGCGTCGAAGAAGCCCTCGATCTTCTCGTTGACCCCGCCGATCGCTTGCAGGTGTCCGTGCTGATCGATCGCTCCGGTCATCGCGAGATCTTGTCGAATGGGAACCTCGGTCAGCGCGCTTATCAAGCAGACGATCTCTGCGCCCGAGGCGCTATCGCCATCGATTCCCCCGTAGCTCTGTTCGAACGCGAGGCTCGCCGAAAAGGCGAGTGGGTGGTCGGTCGGAAGCAGTCGCCGCAAGAGCCCTCCGAGGATTTGAAATCCTTTGGTGTGGATCGCCCCCGACATCGAAGCGCGTCCCTCGATATCGATGATACCGGCGTTACCAGGCCCGATGGTCGCGGTGATCCGAGCTGGAAAGCCGTAGGTAAGCGGGCCCGCCGAGATCACCGCGAGCCCGTTGATCTGCCCGATCTCCTGACCCTGCGACTCAATCCGAATCGTGCCGCCCTTGAGGAATTCTTGGAACCGACGCGAAGGGAGGCTCGCGCGCTCTTTGGTGCGCCGAATCGCGAGACTCACGTCGTCGCGGGTCACGACACTCCGGCCGTCGCGACGCGTGAGGAAGGCCGCTTCGCGAGCGAGGTCGGCGACGCGAGCGAATCGCGTGGTGAGCTTGCCCCGGTTCGACGCGATACGAGCTCCATGCTCGGCGAGCCGTCCCACCGCCCCGCGCTCAAAGGGTGGAAGCCCCTCTTCACTTGCGATGCGCGCCAGGACTCCGGCGTACTGCCCGATGCCTTGCGCATCGTTTGCAATCGTCGAATCGAAGTCGGCGAGCACTTTGAATAGATTGGGAAAGTCGAGATCGTGGCGGTCGAGGAGATAGTAGGTCGTGCTGTCGCCGACCAGGATGACCCGCACGTTGACCGGAATCGGTTCGGGTTGGATGTTTTGGCGCGCGAATGGAAACGAGAGCTCGGGCGGAATGATCTCGAGCTTGCCACTTCGCAAAGTTCGAGTCAGCACTTTCCACGCCCCGGGCTCGGTGAGCAGGTCGGCGGCGTCGAGGATGAGGTAACCGCCGTCGGCTCGCAGCAGAGACCCGGCCCGGATGCGAGTGTAGTCGGCGAGAGTCGCTCCGGTGGGGAGGAACTCGGGTTCGACGCTGCCGAGCAAGTTACTCAGCGAGGGATGGGTTTCGACGATCGTCGCGCAATCGTCGCCGCCGCGGTGCTCGACGAGCACATTAACCCCGTAGACGTAGTGTGCATCGGGTAAATCTTCCCCGCCCCCGAGTCGGTTCTCGAGAACGTCCTCGACCACCTCCTCGATAAAGGTCTTGACCGATTCGGTCGGAAAGGACTGTTCGAGATCGGCCGTGTAGTTGCGCAAGAGCTGGCGCGCTTCGCTTTGGATAAAATCGCGAAGCTCCTCGGTGCCGCTTTTAAAGACGCGACTCACCTCCTGAGTAAGCTTCTCAATCTTTTTGCGAAACTCGGGGAGGCGCTCTTTGTAGCGCTCAAAGTCCGCTTCGGGAACGTCGCCTTTGCGAACCAGCTCCTCAAACTTCTCGGGTGGGATCGGGTTCCCTTGCACAAGCGGAAAGATCGCTGTCTGGGTTACGGGGCCCTGCAGCGTGACGAGCGCCATCCCCGCTTGCTTGAGTTCTTCCTCGACGGGGGCGGTCTCCTCTTGGATTCGTTCATTGGTCGCGTTTTGGATCGCGGTCGAGCGACTCGCGATCGGTTCGGACTTGAGGGCTTCGAGCAGATCGGTCGAGACAAAATCGGCAAGCCCCCGCATCGCCTTCTTGAAGTTGCGCGCCTTCCCCGGGGGAAGCGAGATGAGTCGGGGGCGCTCCGGCGCTGAGAAGTTGTGCACGTAACAGCGATCTTGGCGTGTAGTGCAGACGGGCTTGAGCTCTTCGAGGAGACGCTTCACCATCGTCATGCGCCCCGTGCCCGAAAGACCGCGGATGTAAACATTCTGTCCCGGAGCTCGAGTTTCGATCCCGAATCTCAGTGATTCGAGCGCGTAGGATTGACCGACCACCCCGGCGATCGCTTCGATCTCGGCGGTCGACTCGAAGGGGAGCGCCGATTCGGGACAAATCCACGAGAGCTCGTCGGCGGCGAGTGGCTCGGGTTGGGGTTTCTGGCTCGGGGGTCGCTGTTTCGGAGGCTCGATCATGGGGGCTCCTAC
>CAYZYD010000168.1:0-7811 GCA_964482505.1 uncultured Planctomycetia bacterium
GCGAAGGAAGCTCGGCCTCCCGCGCGGAATGAGTTTTCGGGCGGGCTGCTAGAGGGCGCGTCGTCCCTACTCTCCGGCTTAGAAGAGAATCTATCGAGACCATCTCGGTCGCTCGTCTCGCTGGTCACGTTGAGGCATGCTCTGCGCCATCGATCGGCGCCGCATGCTTTCGCGTCGTTCATTCTCGGCCCGCGTTCACTCTCAAGACGCACTTCAATACACACTTCACTCTCAATACAAACTGGCTCTCCCCACACCCAATCACGTCACAACCGATCCCAAACTCGTCACAACCGCGCGGCGCTAGCAGGTGGGTCGCCGAGTGGACTCTTCTCGCAACTCCTCGTCGTCTCGAGGCTTGCTGTTTGATCCGACCCCGACAGACGGTAGCCGCGGCACAGGCTGTGCGCAGCTGCCCGCGGGTTCGTCACGTCGCAAGTCGAGCGCCCGACCTCGCGACCGATCCGAATCACGAGTGCCACGATTCGACCGAGTGCCACGAAATGGCTGGGGCCGAGCGTTGTTTCATCGTGGCGGTGATTGCCCGTGGTGGGTTCGTTCGTCTCGAGGGACGAGACCGGGCCGCTACCGGGGTCACAAGGATAGGAGTTTCATGAAAGGATCCCAAGTGCGCTACCTGATTTTCTTAGCGGCCTGCTGGCTGCTCATCCTCGCCTGTTCGGGCTGCCGGTCCGCCCCGCAGGCGATCGAGGTCGCTGAAGTCACGCCCCCTCAACCCATGCCCGAAGTCGTCGAGTTTTCCCCCGAGGAAGATCCCGAATTCTTGCAAGCGAGGGATTCAGCTCTCGCCCTCTTAGAAGACAACTTTGGCGGAGATCCCGTCGTCACGAGCGACATCAAGGGGGGCGAACTCGGTTCGACTCTTCAGCGCCGACTCGCCGAAGCGGCGCGAGATCTCGAAGAGCGCGATCGACTCGCCGCCCTCGAGTTTCGTCAAAGCGGTCAACTCTCGCGAGCCACCGTGACCGAGCTTCACCTCCTGCGCGAGGAGATCCGCAAGCTGCAACTGCGCATCGAAGGTGAAGAGATGGCAGAAATCGGGATTGGAAGGAACTAACGTGAGATTCTCATTGCCCCTCGCTCTCGTACTGCTGGTCAGTCCGGGCCTCCTCGCCCAGACGGCGCCGAAGCCTCAGAGCAAGAAGAACCCCACCCCTGTCTACGACCAAGGTGCGCTCGTCGTCCTCGGCGAAATCGACAAGGTCATCAAAGAGGTCAATAGTTCGGATTCAAAACACCGGCAGAGCTACAACCAAGCGATTGAATCACTGCGCGAAATCGCCAAGGCCCGAACCGTCGAGTCGGACCAGCTTCCGCGCGCGATCGACTCCTACGACCAAGCGATCGCTTCGCTCGATCAGATCCTCGAGCACGCCCCCGAAATCCGTCGGCTCTACAACCAGCAGCTCGACCTCATCGGGGAGGCGGTCACGACCGCCAAGCGGATGCTTCTCAGCGTTCCCGATCGCGATGACTCGGGGACCCAGGCCAAGCTTCGCGAGATCGAGTACAAGATGGAGTCGCTCGCCGCCAAGATCCGCGACGACAACACTCCCGAGCGCTGGAAGCGTCGCTACCGGGCGGCGTTCAAGATGTGGATGCGGGTCAAAGAGCAGCTCGACCGCTCGGTCCAAGACATCGCCAAGATGGAACGAAAAACTCGCAAGCAAGCGGTCGTCGTGCTCGAGAAGCTCTACTCAAACGTGTACGAGACCTACATGACGAGGCTCGCGGGGTACGAGTTCATGCGAGCCGCGCGCGAGAGCTATTCGATGTCGCGCGAGCTGCTCGAGAAGGTCTCGGACGTCCAGCGGCTCAAGGAGGTCATCAGCGGTCTCGATCCGGGTGATTTCGACGATATGTTTCTCGACGCCGGCGCCCCCGAGGCCCCCGTGGTCGTCGATCTGCTCGGCAAGATCGTCGACGAAATGGGCTCAGAGGAAGACGAAGAGCCCGTGGTTCGCAAAGAGCTCGAAAGTACGATCAATCAGTACTTCCGGCGGCATCAATCACGCGAGACCGAAAAGGCGGCGGCGCCCCAATCCACTTCTGAGAAGGACAACCGTAACGACCGGGATCGAGGGGAGGGGTAGCCATTCTCTCTTGGATCCTGACCGATCAAGCGGCACCGGTACTCATGGTGCCGCTTCTTCTCGAATCGGTCCTGCTCTTAAGCGTTATCTTCTACCTCGGTTTCACTCAGCTGCTGAGCCCTGACCTTTTGCGCGGGGTGAGGCTGCCCGGTGCAACCGAGCCCGAACGCGAGATCGGTGCGCGCAAGCTCTTCGCCTTCCTCTACGGATCGGCCCCGCTCTTCGGACTCTTTGGAACTGTGGTCGGGTTGACGCTCGCATTTGGTCAAGTCGGTCAGGGCGACTCGGGAGCCATTCTCGAAGCGCTCGCGACCCAGCTCTACACCACGGCGTACGGTTTGGTGATTGCGATCCCCGCCTACGCCTTTCATACCCTCTATCCCTGGCGCTACGACGAACCCGCGCGGGTTGAAGGAGAAGCGAGTGAATAGTGGTTGGACCGCCCCCTTTCTCGACGTCTTTTTTCTCGTCCTCGCGGTGGTGCTCTTCTTGGATCCGAAGTTTGAAGAGTCGGCGCAGCAAGTTGAATTCGAGCTCCCTGAAGTTAGTTCGAGCGAAGGCTCGCTTGTCCTCACCGGTTCCGAACTCGAGCTCGAGCTCGAAGCCGACGGAACCGTGCGTCACGCGGCCCGCTCGTTAACGCTTGACGAAGTGAGTTCGGTCGCCAGCAAATCGTTCAACCTCGGCGCCCAAGAAGTCGTGCTCGCCGTCGATCGCGAGGCGCCGATCGGCCGCTACGTCGAGCTTGTCCACCGACTTCAAGGGATCGGTTTTCGATCGATTCGGTTGCCCGTAAAGGAGGAGCGATGAAGCGACCCGCCCCGCTGGCGCGACGACTTGGTTCCCAACTCTTTATCGCGATCGCTCTCGCGCTCAGTCTCCTGACCCACACGGTTCTGCTCGTCCCATGGAGCGGACCCGAGGAGCAACCGAGTTTAAAGCAGATTGCGATGCTGCCGCCTCGCGCTCCGGTGCGTTCCGAGCCGAGTTCAATCAATCCGCAGGAACTCCCCAATACGGTACCCGTCGACCCACCGGCCGAAGCGGATAGCGAACCCGAACCGCCGGCGGAGACGAGGGTGCCGCCCCCCGAGGAACCGCAGACGCCGGAAGCGCAACCGGCTGAAGCACCCGCGGCTGCGAACGCAGAGGTTTCGCCTGCACAGGAAGCGAACGCTGCCGTAGCGCCGTCGGGGACCCGCGCCCCCGCCGGGGGCGATCCCAACGGCCCCGGCGATCCGCTGATCCGCTTCGAAGTGGGTCGACCGGTGCCAACCCTACTCGCCGCGCGAGATCTCGGCATTCCGGTTGTGCTGCACGCTCCGGGATCGCTCTGGCGAGTAAACCTCGACGCTTCATGGCGAGTCGAACGCGTTGATCCACTCCCGGGGGGCCAGTCTTATCGGCTGCGTCGGCTACCGGTTCGAGTCGCGGGAAAATTGCTCCTCTACGGCGACATCGCCGCGGAGGCAGCGCGGCGGGCCGGTATCGAGAAGTGGACAGGGCTCGCACTCCTGGACGACGCGAGGGCGACAGCCCGAGTCCGCGCTTCACTCGCGAGTTTCTGTCGCGTTCGCAATCTCGATCCCGACCAGATCGCGACGGCGGAGGCGGCGTTCGCTCGGCGCGCCGGGAGTTACGAGGTTGTGGTCAATTCGGTTACGACTCGGTCGGGACGAACCGTCGAGTAACAGCACTTATCGGCCATCTCCTCTTTAGGTTCTCGAGCCAAGCGACCTCAAGTTAATGCTGGCATTCGCACGATACTCTTCTGGACCGTAGTCGCATCGCCGGACGTTGGTGTGGGCTCTGGGAGGCGACTGAGGGAAGGAATGAAAAAGCGATGTCGAATGGGGGCACAAATCCTCTACAGGTTCTGGGCCGATTGAGCCTTCAGGCGAAGATCTTTGCTATTCCGGGCTTCTTCGTCATCTCCCTGGTGTTGATCCTCTCCTTCACCCTCTTGACCCTCCAAGGGAATGAGCGAGACGGGGTGAGTATCAACCTCGCCGGTCGACAACGCATGCTGAATCAGCGCCACTACAAAGAGGTGCTGTTGTCTCTGTCGGGGGCTCAAGCGGAAACTAAAATGACTCGGGACCTTTTTATCTCGACCGCCCAGACGCTGCGCGATGGGGGACCGATTACGTTCGACGGTAAGACGATCGAACTCGCCCCTGCGCCGACGCAAGAGATCGCAAACTCCCTCTCAGATCAACTCGAGGGATTTAACGGTTTGGTCCGCGAGATCGATGGTCAGGTCTTGGGTTCGGGCGGCCCACAACTCGAGCTGCTCGAGCGGCTCAACGCTAAGGTCCAAGAGGTCCACGCGCTCGCGCACAAGACGACGCAGCTCTTACAGCTGCACGCTCGCTCCAAGCTCGAGGCGCTATCGACCCAAGAGACCGCAATCGCGCTCGCGGCGATTCTCATCGGGCTTGCGATCGCGACTCTGATCATCCGTACGATCGGGTCCAACTTTAGGAAACTCCAGAGTGCCATCGCTCGCTTCGGCGAGGGCGACCTGACGGCCTCGATCGATCTCAACTCGAATGATCAATTTGGTGAGATAGCCCGAAACTTCAATCTTGCTACTCAGAAGGTCTCTCGAGCGCTGCACCAAGTCAAAGACTTAGCGCGGCAGGTCGTCGACGGTTCTTCTGCTCTCGCCGGTACCAACATGCAGACGATCCACGGAGCAGAAGAGGTTGCGCGGGCCTCGGTCGAAACGACGAGTGAAGCCGAAGAGGTGAGCTCAAATCTCACCACCGTCTCGAGCGCGACTGAAGAGATGGCGGCGAGTATCCGCGAAGTGGCTGACAACTCGCAGAAGGCGACCCAGATCGCGCAAAGCGCGAGCGAAGTGGCAGACCAGACCAAGCAGGTTATCGAGCAGCTTTCGGTGAGTAGCAGTGATATCGGGACCGTCATCAAGGTGATCACCGCGATCGCCGAGCAAACCAATCTCCTCGCCCTCAACGCGACGATCGAAGCGGCTCGGGCGGGCGAGGCGGGTAAGGGTTTCGCCGTGGTGGCGGGCGAAGTGAAAGAACTATCGAAAGAGACCACGGGCGCGACCGAAGAGATCGAGCGCCGGATCGCGACTATCCAGAATGATGTTGAAAGAGCTCAACAGACGCTCAATCAGGTGGTCGAGATTATCGGACAGATCACCGAGATTCAGGTTTCAGTTGCGAGTGCGGTTGAAGAACAATCGGCCACAACGGGGGAGATCAGCCGCAATCTCGTCTCGGTGACTCAGGCCACGGGTCACATCTCCCAACGGGTTGGAAGTGTTGCGGACCAAGCGAATCAAACTCAAGTCGCTTCTGAAAAAGCGCAAGATGTCACCAATGGTCTGGTCAGTTCGGTCGAGGAGCTCAACCAGCTGCTCGAGACATTCGTTGTCTAAAACTTGACATAAAGCGCTCTACTCCGGGACAAAATCCGGCGTTCCGATTCTAAACTTGAAAATTATGAGCCTATTGGGTTTCGGGTCGCCCCCAGCCGAGCTCGGTAATTTCGCCCGATACCCGCCTCTCAAGCAATAAAGTCCCACGGTCAGATTGACCGGCTCCCCAAATTCCGATTCCCCATTTTCATCTTGTCGCAAAGCCAAGGCCCGACCCGGTCCGGTTGGAAGGGGGTTTGACCCCATCCTATTCTCTACTGTGGGTATTTACTCGCTGAGAAAACCATCTCGGAGTGAGCGCGATCAAGTAGAAGGGCAGTCTGCCGGTGCGTAGTAAGAACAAAACGAAAGAGTCTTCGAGCCCTCACTTAGAAACTGAAGCTCCCGTTAGCGACAAGAAGGAGCGCAAGAGCCTCGGAGTTGAAGCACTCGAGCCGCGCATCTTGATGTCTGCCACCTGGATGGATGTCGATGGCGATGCGATCGCCGAAGCGACCGAACAGAACGACACCTTTCAGGGAACCTCCTCCGACGACCTGGCCCAGGGCCTCGGCGGTGACGATGTCTTAGTCGGTGAGGGCGGCGACGACGTTCTCGAAGGCGGTGGGGGTGATGACATCCTCGAAGGCGGAGCTGGCGATGACCGCCTCGACGGGGGAACGGGTACGGACACCGTCGATTATTCAAACGCCGGGAGCGCCGTCTCGGTCGACATCACGAATACCGCCCAGCAGGACACCGGTGGGGCGGGATCCGACACTCTCGAAAGTGTCGAAGGAGTGGTCGGCAGCGATTATTCCGACGAGTTTTCGTTTTCGAATCCGGTAGCGGGAACCACCTATACGGTGGATGGCGGCGGTGGAACGAATGTTCTCAACCTCTCGAACTACAACCTCGATTCCGCGACCTTTTCTGAGGGTCAGGTTACGATCGACATGGGCGACGGGGAGTCGTTCACGATCGACTATACAAACATCGACACGCTGTCGTTTGGCGATGAAAACGCGCAAGTTCTCGACGGTGACCATTCCGAAACGGGCTTTTCGGGATCCGGGGTCTTTATCGAAGGTGACGAGGCCTTTCGCGTCGATCTCTCGGGGGCCGGATCGATCGATTGGTCCTACGACGCCGACAACGACACGCTGAACATCTCAGATAGCGATAATACAAACACCGGCTCCGCGCTCACCGTCGACAGCCTCAGTGGAGACCTCTCGATCACTCGGATCCGAGTCGATACCGATCTCGGCTCGATTTCGACCAATTCCGACCTCGATCTACTCGTCCTCGCAAAGTCCTCCCACGTCGAAGCCGTGACGGTGGGGGACGGTACCGGGACGATCGAAACGGTGAATATTTGGGGACGCTCACAGTCGGGCGATATGACCTTCAATACCAATATCAACTCCATGACGAGCGGGAACGACGTTCGTTTTGATATTACCGTGAACGGTGACCTCGGTAGTTTTGATGTCGGTGATGATCTGCAAGGCCACCTGGCCATTTCGGGCGATCTCGGTTCCATTGACGCGGACACCCTAACTCATGACCTCACAATCGGCGGTAATGCGGGGACGATCGACATCTCGGGACAGGTCTCCTCGGGTGCCGACATCACGGTGTCGGGTGACGTCACTACGCTGCTGACGGGTGAGCTTCTCGGCTCGGTCGACGTCGACGGTTCGGCTACGACTATTCGCACGGCACAGGTTCGCGGCTCGATCGACGTCGCGGGCGGTTTGAGCTCGCTGACTACGGGTGATTACTACGGATCACTCGAGGTGGGCGAAGATCTTACAGACGTGTCGACTCGCGAATTCAAGAGTGGCAGTACGATCACGGTAGGAAACAACGTCGGCACTCTTACCACGCGCTATGACATGAATGCGCATTTGACCGTTGGCGGCGACTTAAGCGCGCTCAATTCGGGCGATGATATCCAAGGGGAGATCACAGTTACCGGTACCGCGTCGACGATCACCGCTAACGACACCGTGACCAAACCGATCACCGTTGGCGGAGATCTGACGACCTTTTCGGCCGGGAGTCTCGTCTCGGGCAGTATCACGGTTGGCGGCGACGTCGATAGCTTCAACTCCGGACAATTGACGGGCAACGTCACCGTAACCGGAGAAGTTGGATCCATGGTTACAGGTCCGACTTCGAGCGCGATTCAAGTCGGAGGTGATCTCGATTCATTCCGGTCTGGAGATTTTTCAGGGTCACTCGAGATCGGAGGTGACAGTTCTCGGATCACCGCACGGGAAATGAAGAGAGGAAGTACT
>CAYZYD010000169.1:0-7806 GCA_964482505.1 uncultured Planctomycetia bacterium
AAGGGAGGGTCGCGGTGCCGAATATCGCGTTTGAAATCAGTGTGGCATCGTCAGCGTCCACGACTCCGTCACCATTGGCATCGCCCCGCCGAAACAGGATCGGACAGGCCGCCCGCCGGCAGTCGAGCGTATCTTTGGTCTGATCGGGACCGCAGCTGTATTCACCGGGGAGTGGAGGCGGCGGACCGCTCGAGCCTAAGAAGGCGCCGAGATAGCTTACGTC
Organism: uncultured Planctomycetia bacterium; assembly: GCA_964482505.1. GTDB lineage: Bacteria > Planctomycetota > UBA8108 > UBA1146 > JAJFFE01 > CAYZYD01. Next base: position 224 of record CAYZYD010000169.1, read on the forward strand.
GAGTAGCGTGACCACCCCGTCATCGTTGACATCCGCCGAATCGAGACAATCAAGCGGTCCCCCCGCAGGCGTAAAGAAGGCGCTGAGTTGGCTGAAGTCCTGATTATCGACGACACCATTACCGTCGACGTCGCCCCTTACGAACTCGCAGGAGTAGGCATTACACGTCAGGGTATCGATCGTCGGGTCTACGCCACAGACCTCAGGTCCTGGGGCAGGGATGCCAATCCCGCTGCCGAGGTAGAGCAGGATCGTACTGACATCCATCAAATTGACAGCACCGTCGTCGTTGGCGTCGGCGGCGTCGAAGCAAGGCGGCGGATCACCTCCTCCAAAGAAGTCGATCAAGAACTGGGCGTCGTCGTCATCGACAATCCCGTCTCCACCCGCGTCACCTCGCTTAAACGCGGGCTGGGCTCCCACTACCGAAATACTCAGAAAAACTCCGAGAACCAGCCAAGAAAATCTCATCACAGCCTTCCTTTCCCGTCCTCTCGAGAGGACTCGCTTTCGAGGTAAGGGGGGCTTCTCAACTCTGGCTGTGACTCGATCATGCTGACTCCGCCGCAATTCGTCCCAAATATTGGCAACCCTGGGCCCGATCGAGACTCTATGCGCTCGATTGCGGGAATTACGCCGGGCCCGCGCTTTGCCCCTACTCCACCTCAACTCGATCTCTCCACAATTGGAGGTGGGACGTGAATGACTTAAGGTGTTCAGGCGGCGAGCGAGGAACGGTATTGGTTCCGGTCGTCATTTTGATGGTCGTAGGCGCGGCACTGATCCTCGTCGATGCAACTCTACTTAGAGACCAATGGGCCGACGCTCGGTTCAAGCAGAATTCGCAGCAAGCGCTTTACAACGCTTACGGAGATCTTGCTCTGGCTCAGATGCAGATCGCAAACAGTGGTTATGACTCCGGTCGAAACCTCGTTTTGCGCGACGCGCTGACGAGCGGCTTTGTCGACGGCACGGGGGTTGAAGTGACCGAGCTGATTCCCGACGGTTTCTGGTTTCTTCTGACCGCTCGCGAGACCTTCGACGGTGGGGAGCGCGTGGTCGAACAGCTCGTCCGCGAGATTGACTCCTTTGCCAGTTACAACCTCTTCGTCGCGGAACACCCGGTCGGAATCTCGGGTGAGCCAGTCGGAGCGATCCATACCAATCGCGACCTGCAGTTCTACTTCCCCGACGGGATCTATCGAGACACGATCACGGCGGTCGAGGGCCATAACTTCAAGTCGGGGGCAACGGACGCCAACACGTCGATCTTGGGACTATTCGATTCGAATTTTCACACCGTCGACATGGACGAAAACGGGGCCGCCACCAACAACCTGAGCCTCCTCAAGGCTTCCGCCGAGGCCGATTATTCGTTCCCAAGCGACGTTGAAGTCGGGCTTCGCCTTTACCGTAACGCTGACGAACAGTGGATTGAAGTCTCGACCTACTCTCCGCCCACGGTCGAAACGGTCGATCAGATCACTGAGAAATCGGTAGAAGTCGGCGGCCACTGGGAGACATATTACGTCGACGTACCGGTCTACACGGACAGCACCAAAATTGTTCCCGAGCCGGTCTACAAGTGGGTCGACGACGTTAAGACCGAGCCGGTTTATGGCATGGTCGAAAAGACCAAGCAGGTACCGGTCTACGACTGGGTTCCGACCGACGTCAAACAGCCCATCTACGAAGACCAACCCAAAGTGGTTACGGTTGACGTCTTTGAAAACCAGACCAAGACCAAGAAGGTGATCAAGGATGTCTTTATTCCCGTCTCCGGTGGGGGCGGAGGTTCAGCGGTCGGAGGAGAGTCGGGATCGCTCGGCTTTTGGACCAAACAGGAAGTGACCGAAACCTACACCGTTAAAGTCAAAACGGGAACGACCACCAAGACCGTGATGCAGAAGGTCAAGGTCGGTGAAGAGACCGTCACTGTCGATAAGTGGAAACAGGTCGGCAAGAAAAACGAAACTTACTTCAAGAAGGAAGTCGTCGACACCAAGCTCGTCCCCTATAAGAAGAAGGTCGTCGACTACTACGAAGACAAAGTGGTGCCGATCAAAGTCCTGAGTCACTACGAAAAAGAGGAGAAAAAGAAGTGGGTCAAAGACTACGAGACCCAGGAGTTTGTGGTCCCGGTTCAGAAGAAGACCCCTCGCCAGCTTCTCGAGAAGAAAGATCTTATCGCGCCGAGTAACGGGATCATCTTCGCTGAGGGCAAAATCGCCGAGCTCAATGGCGAGGTGATCGGCCGGTTGACAATCGCGAGTGAACAGAGCGTCAAGATCACCGACGACCTCCAGTACGTCGACGGATCGGGCGACACGATGTTTGTTAATGGCAAAGACCCCGCCCAACCCTATGAGCCCAATCCGACCTACGACAACAACGCCGTCCTCGGCATCGTATCTCGCGGCGACGTTATCTACGGACGTGAAGTCCCCTTCAACTTTGAACTCAACGCAGCGATCTTGTCGGTAGAGGGTCGGGTGGGCGTCGAAGGCATTATCCTCGACGCTGACGGCGAGGTGATCGATTGGAATGTCATGGTCGACGATTGGGGAGACCCGGTGACCGGGGAGGAGTTCCTCAAGAACTCGATCCGGCGTCTCGGCTCGACCACGACCGCGCAGCGTCCTCTCGACACGGTGGTCTCGGGCGGCGCCATGCGGGCTGGCTTCGGGGTCGGGACGGCGGTCTACGACCAGACGTTGCGCTCGTCGCCTCCGCCGCTCTTCCTCACCCTTCAGGTGCCGCGGTTCTTCGAAATCAACATCGCGAACTAAAGCAAGAACTGCAATTGAGTCATATCGGAGCCTCGAGTCCAAGTTGGGTTCGAGGCTCCTCTTGGTGCAGCTCGGCGGCAAATTGCGACTTATCCGCTGGTGAGTGATTGGACACGAGTATTTTTCTCAAAGGACTCCCCTCTTGTCAGATCGGCGATCGTAGGATTTCATCGGGATGGTCGGAGGTAGATATGGACTGGGCCCTCGCCCTCAATTCAGAATTTGGAGAGATCGCAGCGCCCGGGGTCGAGGCGACCTCGTCTGCGCTGGCACTCTCCCAGCTCGTGAGGCAAGCGAGTCGCGGTGACGAGCTCGCGTTCCGCGAACTCTACCGACGGGTCCAGCCTCAACTTCTCCGGGTCTTGAGCAGACGGATCGAGCGATCCGACCAGCTGGTCGACGTCTGCCAAAAGAGCTGGCTGATCGCCTGGAACACTCTCAACGAGCAGCGCTTCGACGCAGCTCGAGCCGCCTTCCCGACTTTTCTCATCGGAGTAGCAACCAAAGTCTGGCTGGCTGAAGATCGCAATCGGCGCAACGACCTCAAAAAAAATCGCCGGTTCGCCGAAGCGCGACGTGAGCAGCTGAGCGAGCCGCAGCCTGAAGCCGAAGAGATCCTCGACTTCTGTACTGAGATCGAGCAGCTCAAGCGCTGCCTGGCGCAGCTTCGCGAGCAGAAGAAACTCCGGCCTCTTGATCTCAGGATTCTCGACGGCCTCTTGCGTGGCGAGTCGGAGCGGACCATCGCGAGGCGCCTTAAAGTCTCTCGCAGCCTCGTCAGCGCCCGAAAGGGTGTCGTCTACGATGCGATCCGGCGGTGGCTCGTCAACCACGCCCCGAACCCCAACCCGATTCCCGAGAGGAGCAAAGATCGATGAACACTCACGACAACAAGAGACTCGATGAGCTCCTGGCCACGGTGGGGCTAGCCGAAGCGCTCGACAAAGCGCTCGATTCTCAACGGCCCGCGAACCCGCGCCGGCCGCTCCGGCACTTCTGGCCCTTAGCAGCGGCGCTCCTCCTCGGGCTTATCCTCTTAAGAATCCAGAGCCCCGCTCCGTTAGATCAAGATCAGCAACTCGTGCAAACCGACCTCGTCTCCGACCCGGTCGCGCTCGCGCACATTCCGGGCGCGAGTAAGGAGGAGCGCGTCGACCTCTTCGAAATCGAAAGCGCCGGTAATTCGGAAGTGCTCGTACTCGTCAACCGATGGGACGCCGCGTGCGACTGTCTCCGAGTACCGCAAGCGATCATCCACCGCGCTGACGTCGTCGCCGGAGAACCGATCTACGTCGAACTCGACGTCACCGGTGATCCGCCTGTCGAGCAACACCTGCTCGTCGTTTCGATCCCAAGCAGCGAGGACGCCCAAGCTCAAGTTGATAACCTGCTCGCTTGCCTCGAAGAGCAACCGCAACAGCTCTGCAGCAGCGACGAGGACGCCGCCCCCGACGCGCTCGCCGGCTGCCTCCCCCCCGGCCTCGCTCTCTCGACGATTCCCTTTGTCGTACATTGACCCCGAGGCTGTGATGTCAAAATGGCGATGTCAAAATGGCGATGTCAAAATGTCGATGTCAAAATGTCGACGTCAAAAGAGTGACTCAATGAAACGGTGACAGAAGTCTAAAGCGTGTCAGTGACAGCGGGTAAAAAAATGGCGTCAGTAGGCTTGTGGCCCACTGACGCCATTTTTTTGGCTTCTGCTCGGTCGCGCTTATCGCTGCGTGAACTTTTCACCTTCGTCGACGAGGTACCCGGTGAGCTGAAACTGAACTCGGGTTTGAGCCGGAGCGCCGCTCAGGTACTTCAAATCGACTCGGCTGCTCGGTCCAAACACCATACCGACAACGCTCGAGTAGTCCGCTCGGCGACCCGACGCGTTCCCCCACCTCGCCACTTCGCGTCCACCGACACTCTCAACGATTTCGTAAACACCGCGATTGGTGTCGGCGGTGAACGAAAAGTCGGTCACGACGAGCTGCTTACCGAGGGGGACACGATAGATCTCAAGCGATTGATTTTCGCGCATCTCGACTCCTTTGAGTCCGGTGCGCGGCATCGTTTTCCAGTAGACGTTGACGATATCGTCGGGGGACGGCGGCCAGCTCGAACTTCGACTCTCTTCGGATTGACGCACAAAATTCGCGCCGAGTACGAGAACGCTCAAAGCGAGGAGCGCGAACACTATAGCTGGGGACTTCTCTCGAATGCGTGTCACTTTTGTAGGCTCCTTCCGGGTCAACCTTGGAACGCTCATTAAAAAGGATCGCCCTTCATCTCGGAAAGGACAAGCAAGAACTCGAGCTTTTTCTCGGACGGTGAATCCGTTTTGGCTCGCCGCTTTGTCGCTATTCGCAAGTCTTGCCCGCATCGATTCCTAAAGCGTCGGCGTGAGCTGGCCCGTTGCGGGTCCAGAGATTACCGCTAACTCCGGCCAGGCAAACCCGGAACGACTTTGACGTCAAATCAGGCTCTTCAGTTTTCGGCCGAGAGGCGCACCTGTTGCCGCGTTACGACGACCCGGCCGATCTCCCCCGTCTCTTTGGGCCGCGCCGGTCGCAGCCGGATTTGCTCCTCACCCACTCCGGTGGCTATCAAGGCCTCCTTCACCCGCTCGAGGCGGGCGCGACCGAGGTCACGAATCGCGCGACGAAGACGACGCTCGCGATCGGTAGAGCGCCGGTTGGCGATCCGATCATAGAGACGGTCGAGCGTCTCTTCGAGCCGGCCAAGCTCCTTTTCCTGAGACCGGATTTTTAGCAAGGCGCGTTGTGCCTGACTCGTCGACCCCGAGAGAACCGCGGCTCGCGCAAAGGCGAGCGACGCTTCGCGTTCGCCCAAAAGTTGAGTGCGACGATTGAGTCTCGACTCGACGAGTCGTCGACAGAACTCGGGAGAGGGGTTAGCGCGGAGGTTTGCGACCTCGAAGTCGTCGGCCCCAGCGCGGTGCTCAAGGGTCCAGACTCGGCTCGGGGCCGAGTCGACGAGCGGAGTGAGATCATACCTTGTCGCCGATTGTCCCGGGGCAAAGGTGAGGTAGATCGGCGCGTCGGTGCGGGCGATTTCGACCTCTTGCGCAGCCACGATATCGGCCACCGATTTAAAGGCGCGCCACGGCGAACTCGCAATCGCGCGGGCGACCAGTCCACTCGCGACGCTGACCGCTTCCGAGACAATCTCAGACAGCCGGAGGCCCGATTCGGTGACGGTGAACGATATCGGGACTCGGATCTCACCCACTTCGTTTCGGAGGATGTAGATCGCGACCGGCAGCGGCGTCGAGATACCGAGAACCGATTCGATCGGCCCGCCTTCTCGCTCGGAAACATCGAGATCGGTAAAGAGGCTTTCGATGTCGACGCGAGCCCCCGAGTTCGAATCGAACACGAGTCGGGTCCGCATATCAAACCGGCCGTCGCTAATCTCGATGCCAAACTCGCGCGCGATGCGATCCCAGGGCTCGAGTTGGAAAGCCGCCACATCGAGACGCAATCGCCCTTCTGAGTACTCACCGAGCGTCGCTTGGGACGAGAGAGCCACGTCGGTGAAGAGCGGCTCGACCGGTTGTTGGCCCCGTAGGATGGGATCCGAAACTGCAGAGATTTCGAGCCGGCTCTGACCTCGGTTCGCGCGAAGGGGCCAGCCGAAGTTCTCGGCGAAGAGGTCGACGGGCCCCACCGGGATCTCGAGCCAAGGCGCCTGAGATCGGTCGGTCATGCGGAGCTTCGCTTGATCGACAGCGACCTCTTTGACCGAGAAGGTCCAGCCGGGCGACTCCCCGGCGCGTTTCGGCTCGAGGTCGCGACTCTTCTCACTTGAGGGGTTCTCCTCGGGCTGAGGACGATCCTTAACCGCGGTCAACTTCGCAATCTCGATCGGCACGCCCGCCGCGATGACGAACTCGGAGTTGGGTCGCCAGAGCGAAGCGAACGGCTCTTCGACCACGATCTGCTCGATCGACACCGACCGAGCCTCGAGGTTGAGTTCGAGCTGATCGACGAGAAAGCGTTTTACCTCAAAGAGCGGACCCGAGCGGTTGGCGAGACGGAACTGCGCTTCGAGATCGAGACTGTAACGACCTCGAAGATTGAGATCGTTGGGCCGCTTGGTCTGACGATCGAGCGCGATCACGAGCGAAAAATCCGTATTGAGATCCTCTTCAACTCGACCCAAATCGATCGGAAGTTCGGTCAGCCAGAGTGCGTATGGGGAGAGTACCAATCGCTCACAATCGCCTCGAACCGAAAACTGCCCCGGCTTGGCGAGAAGCGATAAGCCGACCTCGGCGTCGAAGTTCTGGGCCCCAAAGGGAAGTTCAGCGGCTTGAATCTCTAAAGTGAGGGGCGTCAAGTTTTCCCAGCGCGTCGCGTAGACCGTCGCCAACTCTTGCGACGCGACTCTCAGGGAACGCACTTCGAGGGGAGGGCGAGCGTCGGCCGGGATCAGAGCGACGCGGTCGATCCCGAGATCGATCGATCCGATTCGAAACTCAAAGTCGGGCAGTTCGAGCAATCCCGAGCTCTTTTCTCCCGCCGGTGCCGGTCCGCTCGCGACCCCGCCTGGAGAGGTCAGAGGATCCGGCGCTCCTTCGCCTTCCACCGGAGCGCGCCTCTCCGACTTTGGATTCAACCGGACGCCAAACCCTCGCAAGCCGTCGTCGAGCGCGACCCCAAAGTCGAGGCCCGAAAGCTCGAGGCGATTCAACGTGACTTCAGGTCCCGGAGCCAAAGTCAATTCGCTCGCGAGTTGATCAAACGTGCAAGCGGGGGTCGCCTGGTCACGGTAGGCAAAGCC
>CAYZYD010000170.1:0-7775 GCA_964482505.1 uncultured Planctomycetia bacterium
GTCGCCAAAGCGGCTGAGCGACTCGGAGTCGATCCGCTTCCGCTCGCCCCCGAATCGCTCGAGCGCCTTCACCAGTACACCTGGCCCGGCAATGTCCGGGAGCTCGAAAACTGTCTCGAGCGCATGATGATCCTCGCTGACGGCGACACGCTCGAACCGAGCCTTCTCCCCGACAGCATTCGCACTGGTCGACCCGCAGTCGAATCGGTAGAGATCCGCGACGCTCGAGAGGTTGATGGCTCAACGCTCAAGCTACCGCCGCAAGGCGTCGTGCTCGAAGAGATGGAGGCGGAGCTCATCCGTCAAGCGCTCGAGCGCACCAGCGGCCGCCTCGAACCGGCGGCCCAGCTCTTAGGAATTACTTACAAGACTCTCCAGTACCGCATAAAGAAATACGATCTACGTGCGGCTCAGAAAGGTGAGGCTCAATGACGCTTCACTTCGAGCTCGCCGGGTCGTAACGGAGGAAGATTGATGAACAGTACGCTCAAGGCCCTTGTGGTCGCGGTCATACTCGCCGGGGTCGGCGTGGGTGGCTTCTTCTTTTTGACGAAGAACGGACCCGACACGTCGACTCAATCGACAAGAACCTCGACCGACTCGGTCGAGGCACCCTCAGCCAAAATCGAAGCGAAGCCGCGGCTCGACCTACCCGACCCCGAGAAGATCGCCTGTTCAGGCAGCGTGAAAGACGAGGCGGGCAACCCGCTGCCGGGCGCCACCGTGATCGCTCTTCGCAAGTCGGGGGGTGAGCTTCCGAACAAAGAGATCGAACGTCTCAAGTCGAACAACTCGGGGGAATTCACGTTCAATCTGCGGGCCGGAGAGTACGTCTTTGTCGGTCGTTTGAGCGGTTTCCAAGATTCGCGAGTAACGCGCGCCCTCGTCAAAGGAGTCCAGACGGAGCCCGTCAGCCTCGTGCTGAGGTCGGGGCTCGCGATCTCGGGTTACGTGCGCGACTTCAGCAACAAGCCGATTGCCGGGGCAACCGTCGGCGCCTTTAGGGAGCGCTCCCCCAAGAAGGCGACCGAGATCGAACGGTTGATGGCGCTCGCCGAATCTCAAAAGGTCGAGAACGATCCCGGTGTCCTCGCCACTTCGGGTGAAGATGGCTATAACCAGATCGTCGGTCTCGAGACCCATGAGTACCGACTCCGCGTCTCCGCTCCCAAGTATTCCCCCTCGGTCCGTCGCTACGTTGAAGCGGGCTCGGAAGAGGTCAATTTCAATCTTGAAGTCGGTGGCCAAATCGTCGGCTTTGTCTCTGACGAGCAGACCGGCAATCCGATCGCTGACGCCTTCGTCGAAGTGTTCGAAGACAGCGATCCCGGCTCGACCGATATCTTCGAAGAGGTGGTCAAGCGTACGCTGCCACCGATCGCGACCGCTTACTCAGGTCCCGGCGGACGTTACGAAGTCGATGGCCTCGGCGGAAGCTCCTACGTGGTGATCGTCAGCGCTCCGGGTTATCAAGCGGCTGAGATCAACCAGGTGATCGTCGATACCGGCTTGCGTCCGCAACAAGATTTCCAGCTCAAGAAGGGCAACGTTATCGAGGGGATCGTCTACACCCCGTCGGGTGAGCCTCTCGAAGGAGCGACGGTCAAGGTCAACCTGCAAGGGGCGACCGAGCGATCGTTTCGAGGCGGCTTGATCGATCCGGGTAAGCCGACCGAAGCGGGCGGCGAGTTCGTCTTCAACTCACTTCAAGAGGGGCGATACCGGCTCGTCGTGAGTCACGAAGACTTCGCCACTCACATCGACCAACGCATCGAGCCCAATGGCGGCCGACTCGAGATTCAACTCACCGATGGCGGCGCGATCAGCGGTCGAGTGTTTAGCGAGCAGAATGGCGAAGCGATCTCGGGCGCGACCGTGATGGTTCGAGACGTCGCTGAGGACAAGCGCGGGGTAACCGACGCAAACGGTGAGTTCACGGTTCGCGGTATCGCGCCCGGTCGTCGCGAGCAGCGACTCTCGGTGGAGGCCGAGGGGTTTGCCCCAAATCGCGAACTGAAAGCGACCGTCGTCGAGGGTGAAGTGACGAGCGGGATTGAGGTCCCACTGATGCGTTGCGGGCGGGTGAGTGGCGTGGTCCTTCACCCCGAGACCGGGGCACCGGTGCCCGGAGTCACGATCACCGTCAAGCGGAGTAGCAGCCCGGAGATGCCCGTCGCCGTGATCGTCGGCAAGGCGGTGAAATCGGACGCCAACGGTCAGTTCCTTCTCAACGACGTTCACCCCGGGAAGAACACTCGGGTCACGGGGACGCACCCCGCCTTTCTCGATAGCGCTTCGGACTCCTTCGACGTCGCCCAGGGTCAGTCGATTGAGAATGTCCAATTGACGTTGTTCCTAGGGGGCCAGATCGGCGGTCGCGTGGTCGACGACGCGGGCGCGCCCGTCGCGGATGCGGTGGTCGCAGTTCGCGACAACCGCCTCGGCAATATCGACCCCGTGAGCATGAGTAAGAAAGTGCGAACCGACGAGAAAGGTGAGTTTCTGATCGATAATGTCGAGCCCTCCGAGGAGGTGACGCTCGTCGCCGACAAGCAGGGTTTCCTCCGGACCGAAGTCGGGGGAGTCCTGGTCCAGTCGGCGCGGCTGACACCAAACGTCGAGATCGTGCTGACTCAAGGCGCCTTCTTGAGCGGATTCGTCACCGATAGCAACGGTGATCCGATCAACGGCGCCACGATCACCTGTATCGATACGTCGGACGGTTTGCGTAAACCGACTCAGAAGACCAATTCAGAGGGCTACTACCTCTTCGATAATCTCGGTCCCTACCCGGTTGATATGATTGTCGAGGCGCCGAACTACTCCAAGATGCGGCGCTACGAACAGCCGGTCAATCAGGAGCAAGTCAGCTTCACCCTCTCCCGCCTCGGCTCGATCTCCGGAACTGTCGTCGATCAAAACGGGAGCCCGCTGCGCGCGTTTAGTGTATCCCCCCGGATCCTCGTCGAGGGACAGGACAAGCAGAAGGTCCCGACGAAGACCTTCAACAAGCGTCAGGATGGCCAGTTCCGATTCAGCGGGCTCGAGCAGGGTAGCTACAACGTCACCATCGGCTGCCCGGGTTACTCGGTGGAGACGATCAACGTCGGAGTTTTCGAGGATCGGGACACCGACCTCGGTCGGATCGTCCTAAACGAAGGGGGTAAAGTCGGGGGTTACGTCGTCGATGCCGAGACGCGGGAACCCGTGGTCGGCGCAAATATCACGCTCGTCGGCAACCCGCGCCTGATGGAAAACCCCTTCAGCGGGGTCGGTCGCCAGCAGCCGCGCCGCGGTCGCAACCTGCGCCGACGCACCGATCGGCAGGGCTACTTCCTCGTCGAAGGGCTCGTCGATAATCGGGTGACCCTGCAGATCGACCACCGCAGCTACAAGCGAACTGTGGTCGAACTCCAGGTCGGGGAGACTGAGCGCGAAGTGCTGATGTCGTTGGGTGGCGTTATCAACGGGCAGCTGCGCATTCCGCCCGGAGCCGACACGCATGGGATGCAGCTCCTGATCAGCGGGAACGGCCACTCCGACCGAACCTCGGTCGACCGCAAAGGGAATTTCACCTTCACCGGTCTCGATGATGGGGTCTACACGATCCGCATGAGTCCGTTCGGTCGACGGGTGCCCCAGGACGGAACCGGCACCTACGACTTCGCAAACACGACCAAGGTGGTCCAGGTGATCGACGGGAATGCACCGTTCACCGTCGTGAACCTTGTCTACGTGCCCGGAAAAGCGGAGCGTCGCAAGGGCGCGGCGGACGATCCAGATTCGGGCGGGGCTAAGGACGACGGCGGGGGTGGCCGAGGCGGCGGTCGAGGCGGCCGCTAGCCGAAAATTGTCGTTAGATCTAAGGTTTTTTTTGACAATGGTTTAACTCCCCGGCCCCGAGACCCAGGTGCGGTCTCCGGGTCGGGGAGTTAGTATGGGGTAATGACCCGCTCAATCGACGCATATCATTTTGCAGCCGTATCTTCAGAAAGTTTATAAAAAATGCTAAAGATAACGATGAACGAGCCCGATAACTCCGGCAGGACTGAATTCCAGGCCTCGGAAAGGTCTACGCCGACCGAGTTTTCAAACGAAAGAGGGGGTCGCATGAACATCTCTAACACGGGCGGAGTGGGCGAGACCCAACCCGTTCAACCGATCCGACCGAAATCGGCGGCGGGCAAGGCCTACGAGGCTCAAGCTCAGCCATCGGTGTCCAAGCCGGACGAAGCGGAGATTTCCGACCAAGCGCGATTGTTCCAGAAGATCAGCAGTGCCCCGGAAGTCCGAGAGGACAAGGTGGCCGAGCTCAAGAAGCTCATCGAGTCTGGTGAGTACGAGACCGACGAGCGGATCCAAGGTGCGATCAAGAGATTGATCGAGGAGAGCTTCTAAGCGGGAACGCTGATTGGGTGCGACTCTCTTAATCGAGGCATCTCGAAAAACCTAACCCGGCCTTTAAGCCGGGTTAGGTTTTTTTGTGCCTGAGTACCCTCGGACGTTATCGCCGGTGCTGGCGTCCTCGAGCCGTTTCTGGCCAAGAAGCTGAATTCCATTACACCATTCCAATTCCTGATGATAGATTTCCACGAGAGGGGTTGGGAAAGATCGTCCCGATCCGGGTCAAGCGCCGGTTGCGCAACTCCTGAGACTGAAAGAACTCGCTGGCTCATGACCGACGCCGGTCCTGCGGGTCATGTACTCGCCGCCCACGATAATTGTGTCGTCTATTGCCAAGTCGTCGGGCGGGGATCGATGAATAATTGCGCGCCCTTTCAAGCCTACACCGAGGCCATGCGAGATCGGGGCTATCACCAGTTCGTTATCGATCTCTCCAGCTGCCCAGGACTCGACTCGACTTTTCTCGGACTTCTCGCGAGCCTGGCCACCGACTATCAACGAGAGCCCGAGCCCTCAGTGGTTCTTCTCAACACTTTGCCCGGAGTCCTGCGATCACTTTCGGAGATCGGCATTCACCACGTAGTCACGGTCTGCGACCAAGAGACCCGGTTGCCCGATATCCCGCTCAAGCGCCTCCAAGAGGTCGTCGAGAGCCCGATTCAACGGGCTGAACGAATGCTCCGAGCCCATGAACAGCTCTGTGAGATACACGGGCAGAACCTCGAGAAGTTCGGTCTCTTTATCGAACTACTCCGAGCCGAGCTCGCCGAGCACGCACGCCGAGAGGGAGTGAAGCCGATTCCGCTCGGTTTAGCTCGCGACTCGGATCCTTGATTCTTCTCTGGTTGAAGTGAGGTCAGTCGGTGAATTGGGCTGAAGAGCTGCTCAAGTTTGATCCGATCCCCGTGCCGAGAGTTTGGGGCGGCACTCGTCTTCACCCGAGCAAGTCGTTCCCGGAGCCGGTCGGGGAGAGTTGGCTCGTCTCATGTTGCGGCAGCCAGCCCAAGTATCACTCGAGAGTAACCCATTCGAGTCACTCGGCTCCGACCCTGCGCGAACTCATCGACGCCGATCCCTCCGCGATTCTCGGGGATCTTGCTGAGCGCTCGAATGAGTTTCCGCTGCTTCTTAAACTCATCGATGCGGCCGCGCCCCTCTCGGTCCAAGTCCACCCCGGGGACGAACTCGCGCGCGAGCTCGGAGAGCCGTACGGCAAGACCGAAGCGTGGCTCGTGATCGCGGCCGAACCAGGCGCCGAGATCGTCTACGGTCTCGACGATGGGCAGAGTTATTCCGATTATCTCGAGGCAGCCGAGCGGGGTGAGGGAGCAGCGGGTCTCAAGCGCATACCGGTCGAGCGGGGCGACTTTATCTTCTTACCCGCCGGCGCCCTCCACGCGATCGGGGCGGGCATCCTACTCCTCGAGATTCAACAGGCTTCCGATACGACCTACCGAATCTACGACTGGGATCGGGTTGGACTCGACGGCCAACCGCGCGAACTTCACCTGAGCGAGGCCAAACGAGTCGAGCCCCCGGCGCCCTACCCGATCTGCCCTATCCCTCGCGCGAACGAGAGGGGCCGTTTCCGGGATTGCCTCGGGAGTTTCACCGCCCCGTTCCGAGCTTTCGACCTCGCCGGTCCCTCAAAGGCGCTGGCGCTGCCCACCTCGACGAGCTTCGGACTACTGGCCCTGATCGAGGGGGAACTGCTCTTCCGGGCTCGGGATCGCGAGTGGTCGCTCGGAGCGGGCGAGGCCGCCCTCGTTCCGCCCGCGCTCATGTCGGGGACGATCACAACCTCCGCTGAGAGTTGGCTTCTCTTTAGCGCGCCCGAACCGCTCGTTGACCCTTCTAAACCGCGCTGATAGTCTCGCGAACTCGAACGCTTCCCTATTCGCCAGGTGCGGCTCGATCTCCGAGTCGATCTCACCGGAAAGAGTGACCGTGGTAGAAGAACCTCAAGAAACTCAAGCCGACCCGATGGACATCGTCCTCGGGATCATTCTGCTGATCATTATCCCCGGGGGGGTCTACTTCCTACTCGGCCTCGCCGGCATGCCGGTCTCGGGAAAGAAAGGGGAGACCTTCGAGGAGAGCCTCGAGCGCGCCGAGCGGCAAAAGGCGATCGAGACGGAAGATTTAGTCCCCCTCACCGCTCGAGAGTTCAAGCTTCAATTCGATAAGGCGAATTCAGTTCTCGACGACTCGGTGCCGAGATTTCTTCAGAATGCGCGGGCCGAGTCGAACAACCAATACAAGTCGGGCTGGATCAAGGCCGCGAGCTCTGCCGCTTCCAAATCGAAGGCGATCTTTGAGTCTCTCCTCAAGGAGATCGAGAGGAGTGACAAGCTCAGCAAGCGACCGCAGGAGTACCGGATTCGGGTTAACGGCGCGATCGCCCGAGCAGATCGAGTGCTGGCGGAGTGCCGAAGACTCGATCCCTTTGGAGCCGTACGCCCCCGCTGAGAATTGAGCCCACGGCTCAGAGATTCCCTCGCTTGTGAGCCGTAACTGCCAGCCCGGATAACGCTGTTTGAGTCTGGCGAGATTTGGCAAACGCCGGCGGTGGTTCACGCGCCCGAATGTCGCAGAACGGATGACTTTTGGGTGGGCAGTTAGCGTGACTCCTCCGAGAGCCTCGACTCTATTGCGACAGACTCGGGTGCGGTGTGATCTCCTGGGAAGTACCAAACGAGTCTATGCCGGTTCCCGATATGAAGCTCGCCTACCGCGCTCTCGGTGAAGGAGAGCTCGACGCCGAAGCCTTCCAGCGACTCACGAAGATATTGTCGCAGTACCAGCGCGGTGATCTCTCCGTCACTTGCGCCGAGATCTTGATGCAGGAGTTCGGGATCCCACCCGAGAAGATCCGCTCCTGGGAGAAGGAGCAGAATCCGAATTATCAGAGTCGGATCGGCAAGTACCGGCTCAAGCGCCGGGTCGGTCAAGGGGGGATGGGGGTGGTGTTTGAGGCGCAGCATCCCAATATCCCGCGGCCCGTCGCTCTCAAGATTCTCACTCCGAAACACCGCCGACCCGAAGACTGGCAGCGCTTCTTGCGCGAGGTTAAGAGCGCGGGCCTCTTTAATCACCCGAGCATCGTTCACGCTTACGACGCGGGTATCGACGGCGACATCCCGTTCCTCGTGATGGAGTTTGTCGAGGGGGAGAACCTCTTTCAAATCCTGATGCGGAGTGGACCCTTCGACCTCGAGCTCGCGTACCGCTGCCTCGGTCAAGCGACTAGCGCACTCTGGTTTCTCGAGAGTTGCGGTTGGACCCACGGCGACGGCAAACCGTCCAATTGGATTCTCACTCCTCAGCAGACCCTCAAGCTCGTCGACTTAGGTCTCTGTCGCCCGCCCGGT
>CAYZYD010000171.1:0-7765 GCA_964482505.1 uncultured Planctomycetia bacterium
GGGGTGATCGCGTCGGGGTCCTGGTCGAAGTGGTGGACGAAGGCGCGTAATCAGGTCAAGAAGGATCCTGAAATCGCCGCCACGGCCAAGCGCACGCCCGAATACTTCCTGCTCGAAGGACCCGAAGGCGTCAAAGCTTCGCTCGACCGCAAACTCCGCAACCAGGACCTCAAGAACAAGCTTCGTCTTCTTCGAGACGCTTTGGGTGAGGCGGAGACCGAAGAGGACCAGACGACCGTCCTCGCGTTCAGCGACGAACTCAAGAAAGACATACTGCGGACCGAAGGTCCCCCGGAGCTGCTGCTCGAGACAATTCTCTTCCTCAGCGACAACGCAGTTGACCTCGACGGTCTGCCGACCGTCCACGAGATTTTGGCTCGCTCCGAACACCCTGGGGATGTGATCAACGGTCTCGGTCGCTTCGATGACCAGAAAGCCGTTATTGATCTCTTGCGCAAGCAGGATCCCGAGGGTTGGGAGCAACTCCACTCAGATCTACTCCTGAGAGCCGACGACAACCCCCGCCGCTATCTGATCGAGCTGCTCCAAGATGAGTACCGCACCGCCGAAATCGACGAATTCGCGCGAGACATCAGCCGAATTCCAAAGAAGGCTCCGCTCTTTTTTCTCTGGATGACGCGTCGAGTCTCCCAAGACGATCTCGAGTTGCTGCCTTCGCTGCGAGGCAACAAAGCCGTCGATCTCTTTCTCAAAGCGCTCTCACTGCTGAGTGAGTTTTCCGTGCGGCTAAGCCACGAGCCGAGTCCCGAACTTGAGCTCTTCGTCAAACGGTATAAACAGCACCTGGGGGGCCGTCCCTTCAAGCTGCTCTCAAGCGTTCTCCAAGACGCGGACCTCTCGACTACCCGTAATGTCTACAAGCAGATCGAAGCCTCACCCGCCTTTTCGGGAACAACCCGACAGGGCTTGCTCTCGCAGGTTCTTCGGCTTGAGCCGAGGGTTTTGGCGGGCGAGGACAAAGGGCGGCAGGTCGTTTCGGCTGAAGAGGCGACGATCTTCTCAACGGATTACGGGCTGACCAAGAAGCGCAAAGAGCTCGAGGTCATCCGGAACGAGAAGCTCCCGGCCATTGCGAAGCTCATCGGCGAGGCGCTTGAGTTCGGCGACATCAGCGAAAACGCCGAGCTCGACTCAGCCCGGGAAGAAGATAAACGGTTCAAGCAACGTGCCGTCGAACTCGAGGCAGCCTTGCGGAGAACCGAACGCTTCGATCCCGCTTCGGCTGGCACCGAGCAGGTGACTCTCGGAAGTCTCGTGACGATTCGCGACCTGAGCAAGGACGAGCAGTATGAGTACGCGATTCTTGGCCCTTGGGATGGATCACCCGAAGAAGGAGTCCTCTCCTACCTCACCCCCCTCGGCAAGGCCCTTCTCGATCGAAAGCCCGGGGAGGAATTCGAAGTCACGCTGCCCACGGGCAAAATCGAGTATCGTCTCGAGTCGATAACAAGACTCGCGTCGTATAAGGGGGCGGCGGAGGCGGAGGCGGAATTCGCAGAGACGCAGACGCTCGCCGAAAAGGGTGCCGGTACCGATTCTGATAGCTAAAGCACTCCTATTGGAATTTAAAAAAGGGCGAGCCGAGGCTCGCCCTTTTTCGTGCGATTCGTCGCAGCGTCGGTTAGCGGATCGTGCAGCCGAGTCGATCATCCGAACTATCGGTTCCCTTTTGGGGGAACGGGGTCGCCGGAGCCGAGCCTCCAGTAAAGAGATAGCCGAGCAAGTTGACGGCGTCGGCGATATCGACATGGCCGTTATCGTCAAAGTCCGCGGCATCCTCACAGACGACGTCGGTGGATTGGCCCGTTATGAATCGCAACACGGTAATTGCGTCGACAAACTCAACCGAGTCGTTTCGATTGACGTCGCCACGGATAAACCGGTCGTCGATGTCCACCTCGAGAAGCGCGGTCAAAGCGGCTAACTCTTCAGCGGCGAAAGCCGTGAAGTTCTGCCCCGCCGCGACTTCAACTCCCGGAATCGACAACACGACCGCGGTCTGGCCGGCTGGCCGCACTTCGAGATCGTAGACCCCCGGCTGTACTGCAAGGTAGTCGCTCGCTTCGGTGAACTCGAAGTCGGGGAAGAGAACCGCTCCGCCATTAGCGAGCGCGATGTCAACGGCCGGAGCGTCGGGACTCAGGTGGACGAATCGAAGAAGGGCGTCGTCGGCATCGACTTCCCGATTATCCTCGTACACCTGGGCTGTAATCGTGGCGAGAAACCCTGCCGCAGCTATCGTGTAATCGACGTCGGGGAACACCGTCACCATTTCGTCGATCACCACGGGGCTCGCTTGTCCGGCCGGCACGACTTGGATCTGGTACGTGCCTGGGGCGAAATTGATATATGGCGTAAATTCGGTAAAGGCGAGGTTAGGAATGGCAACCATACCGTCGACGAGGATGTCGACATTCGGAGCATCCGGTGAGAGGTGTCCGACTCGAACGCGCGCGTCCGACGGCTCAGCCGAGAGCGAAATCAGCGCGTCGAGCGTCATATCGGCTACGAGCCCTACCGCAAAGATGTTGTAGTTCGCCCCAGCCTCGAGCGTCACGGTCGGAAGCGACAAAGCAACCGTCGAAGTTCCCGCGAGGCGAACCTCGAGATCGTAGTCTCCGGGGGGGAGCTCGATATAGTCAGAACTCTCTTGGAATGAAAAATCTGCAAAGACCGGGTTGCCCGCAGTGTCGGTCACGTCGACCGCCGGCGCGTCAGGACCGGTGTGGATGAACCGAACCTTTGCCGCCGTCGGGACGGGATCGATGTCGTCCTCGAGGACGAGCGGAGTAATGTTTGCGAGAAGATCGGTCGCAGCGACAGTGTAGGCAAGACCCGAAACAAAGGGGACGTCAGCATCGATCACGACCGGCATGGTTTCACCTGCCGGAGTAACTTGAATGTTGTAGGTTCCTTCGGGAAGGCTGAGGTAGTCGCTAACGGTTAAGAATGGGACGTCTGAGAGAACGAGATTTCCGTCAACCCGTACGTCGACGTTGGGAGCGTCAGGTGAGAGGTGTGCCACCCGGACGAGAGCATCGGCGTCGACTTGAGAACTGAGGACAGAGAGTCCAAGCATTAAGGCAGTAAGGAAGCGCATGTTTCTCCTCCGAGTCACTCCCCAACGAGGAGTCATGAGAGTGACTCAATCGAGACCTAAAACGTTTCGAAAAAGGGACTAATGAACAATCAATCCGCGGTCTGGGCGGCTGGCAGCCCCTCAAACCAACTGAACGTTTTGAACGATTCTACATGCGGGGAGACGCGTCCCCGTGCGACGAGTTGCAGACTTCGCGCAAAAAAAACCGCTAAAAGCTCAGGGGGAAAACTGCCGAGTCGTGGTGCCCAAATGATTGAGCTTATTGCCCAGATTGATTGTTCACGCGCGCGCTTCGGTTGTGTTCGTGACCCGGTTTCAGCAAATTAGGCTGAGTTCGAATTGAAGAGGAGTGCCATTTGGCGCGTCGAGTGATCGGGGCAGAAGAGCATGCGTACACCCTCCGCTCTTCCGCGGAGATTCGCACCTTCCGCAACCATATCCGTAGTTGCTTCTCTCGAGCGAGCAAGGCGGAGTCGAGCAAGGCCAAGCAGTCGCTGCTTACCTTTGTCGTGATCGGAGCGGGACGAACCGGGCTTCGAGCAACCGAGTTCATCGCAGAAGATCTGCGAGCGAGTTTCGAGGGGGCAACTGAGGAATCGATCGCAGTCGCGCGTCTCATTTTGGTTGAGAATATGTCCCAGATTCTGCCCGGGGCGAGTGCGCAGGAACGGGCGGAAGCGAGCGACCGCCTTCAACTTCACGCGGTCGAAGTCCTCGTCGATTCGCGCGTCGACCAAGTTATCCCCGGCGGCGTCTTTATCGGACAAGAGAAGTTTCTGCCTACCCAGTCGGCGATCTGGACACCGGGACAAGATTCGGAAGAGTTCACCCGACAATGGCTAGCAGCCCGTGAATAGGGTGGAACGAACCGTTCCCTATGGCACCGCCGTGCGGCTTCGCGGTAAAGCCCGCCTCACTCCTCGAGGTCGAACTCGGGTTCGTGCTCTCGCGTCGATCTAAATTCTTCGGGTAGATCGGGGACTGGCAATCCCTGCTCTCTGAAATACTCGTCAAAGCGTCGTTCTACCTGACCGGGGCCGAGGATTTGGTCGAGCAGCGTGGTTGCATAAACTCCTGAAGGCAATGCAAACGATAACTTCAATGCGCGCTCTTCGATCTCTTCAATCTCGATAGTCTCGATCGGTACCGCGTAGGGTCGACGAGTGCCATCGATTTTTAGACCCTTGACGTGCGAGATAAAGGACTCGGGTCTGAGCTTTTCAGTCGCGAGAATCGCTCGCTCGAGCTCACCTTGTCGGCCTTTTGGATTGAGCATTTTTTTGCCGTACATCGGGCCGGTGGGAAAAGCGTTACCGGGGTCCTCAACTTCAGCCGGGTTCTCGACGAGAAACTGCTGCCCGACTCGAGGGAAGCGACAAGCGAGGTCGCCTTCGTAGAGTTGTGCGTAGGCCCCGGGCTCCCACTGCAGGCGCTCGTTGAGTGACCAATTGAAAAGAAATGCCTGGTAGGCGGAGAAGTACATGCGCCGCATCGGACGCGTGATTCGACGGACCGCAGCTCGGGCATTGCCTTCGAAACGCTTGAGCGCGTAGAGGAGCGACGCCTCGGTTGGTCGGCCAGGCGGTAGAAGCTCAAGTGCGCGGTCGAAGTCCCCCGCAGTAAAAGCGTCTCGAAAATCCTCGTGAAAATCGGGCACGGGGCCGAGCAATAAATCGACGACACGCTGTGGGTCTCGGTGAAGCAACGCGTGCCCGACCAGGTAACCCATCTGCCCGAAGCCGAAGCGCTGGCCTCCGTAGAAGTTTGGCAGCCCGCTCCGGCAAATTGCGCGAGCAATCTCCTCAGCCCGCGAACGAGAGTTCGGTTCCGCGCCCCGAACCACCACTTTAAACGCGTTACCTTTGAGGTGCCCGGGGCGCAGCTTGTTCTTGTGGCGCGTCACCTCAAGCACTTCAAACGGAATCTCGAGGGGTCCCAGGTCGGCTTCGTCAGCCCCGAGAATCGAAAACGTCTGTGTGGTGACCCCACGCTTGTCCTTAAAGCCCGCAAAGCCGATATCATCGGGCCGAACTCCAAGAGACTTTGCGAACCAATCACGAACTTGCAGCGTGGTCCGGTTCTTCTTCCTTATCGTGACGTAGAGATGTTCGCCTCGCCCTGAATACTCGTAGAGCGGGATCTCTTCGACGACGAAATCTTCATAAAAGACCTTGATCACCCCGCCGATCGGCGGAATTGCGGGAAGAAGCCGCGGAAACTGCGTCGGATTGGGACGCACCTCTTTAAGTCTATAGCCTAGATTCCCCTCGCTGCTAATTGCCGCCCTCTCCCCCACGATCGAGCCAGACGTTGAGTCGAATCGCCCAGTCGGTGCCATCGGGTCGATCTCGAAGTTCGATTCCGCGCGCTTCAAGCTCTTCGCGAATTCGATCCGCTAAGGCGAAGTCCTTCTGCTCGCGAGCCAGTTTGCGCTCGGCAATACGGTCGAGGATCTCTTCCGAGGTTAACTCGAGCCTGGGCAGCATCTGCTCCTTAAGCTCTGCCAGCGCATCCTGGGCCGGACGCTCCCCGATTCCGAGCACCCCACCGAGTTCGGCGAAGACGCGTCGGTAGGCGGCGGCGGTGTTCCGCTTATGAACCATGGGAAACTTATTCTGGACGAGCTCATTCGCCTTGCGCATCCCTTCGTTGAACTCAGCCAAAGCTCGGGCAGTATTAAAGTCATCAGACATCGCCTCATGAAAGGACTCAACAACTTGGGCGGGATCGTAACCGGCCACAAGCGTACCGTCGGGGTCGCCCCCGGCCGCGGCCGCGTCGAGTTGCTCGATTGTCTCGTAGTAATAGTAGAGTCGTCCGAAGCTATCGACGAAACCCTGCTCGGAGAAGTCGACATTGGATGAGTAGTGCTTTGAGATAATGCTAAGCCTCAAGACCTCGGCCGGCCATTTCTTGAGAGCGTCGCGGATCAAAAGGTGGTTGCCGAGGCTCTTTGACATCTTCTGCTTGTTGATCGTCACGAGTCCATTGTGTAACCAGTACCGAGCGAACTCGGTCTGATTAGCAGACTCGGACTGAGCGATCTCATTTTCGTGGTGAGGGAAGACGAGATCTCGACCACCGCCGTGAATATCAAAGCGATCCCCGAGGTACTTCTTCGCCATGGCGCTGCACTCGATGTGCCAGCCCGGTCTTCCCCGACTCCAGGGCGAATCCCAGCTCACTCCCTCGGTCTCGTCATGCTTCCAGAGGGCGAAATCGAGGGCAAACTCCTTATCACCTTGGACCAGGTCGCGAGTACCCGAACGCATCTCGTCGAGTTTGCGCCCCGAGAGCTTACCGTAGTCCTTTTTGTTGCGAACTCGATAGTAGACGTCGCCCGAAGCCGTCGCGTAAGCGCTGCCGTTTTCAACCAGCGTTTTGATCATCGCGATGATTTCGGGGATCGTCTGCGAAACCCGCGGTTCAAAGTCAGCCGGCTCAATGCCCAGGCTCGCCATGTCCTCATCCGCCGCCTGGACCATGCTCTCTGCGAGTTCGTCGGGACGCAGGCCACGCTCGCGAGCTCGGTCGATGATCTTGTCGTCGACGTCGGTGTGGTTGCGGACGTAAATCACCTTGTAGCCGACGTAGCGAAGATAGCGCCTGATGATGTCTAAGAAGACCGCCTGCAGTGCGTGGCCGATGTGACAGTAGTCATAGGTGGTCACTCCACAGCCATACATCCGGACACAACCGGGTTCAACCGTCTCGAGGACTTCCTTCTGCCGAGTCAGCGTATTGGTCACTCGGATTTCACGAAGACCCGTAGCCGCATTCGAAGTCACAGCTCACCATCCAAACAGCGCGTTTAACAGCCCTTGCCTCAGCGGAATCAATGCGTTGACGACCCATAGCGACCGGAAACATTACTCAACCCGAGGCCGGCCAGCAAGGGCCCGATCTCATTGAGACCACTTGCGCGAAGGTGGATAACCGAGCCCTTAGCAGCCGGCTCGAAAACACGAATAGGACGCATTCCGGCGCCGCTCCAGATGATCCAAATCTCACCAAGATCTTTCCTGGCGGGCTGCTAGGCGGGGCCGACGCCTCGCTGCAGCGCTTCGAGTCGGTCGACCTGACTCCGCCGGACCTGGTCGAGAGTCAGCTTGGGAATCTTCCAAACCCCCTCCTCTTCGGTAACCGAAGAGCAGTGCTGCACCAGGAGTTGGTAGAGTAGCTTGAACGCGTCCCGCGGCTGGCGCATTTGATCCAGGGCGTCGACGATGTCCTGACGTGTCACCGAGTCGTCGAAGAGATCGAGTAGCGTCATCTCGGGCGCGTCATCTTCGAGACAGGCACGGAGCCGGGAAGAACAGAGATCGTAGAGAGTCGTTCCGGACCAGACGAGTCGATCGATGAGATTCTGCTTATCGAGCCGAGCCTCTTGAAAGAACTCCTTCGACTGGCGGTGAAGTTCGTAGCGGAGTTCAATCGGGAGCATCATCTTGAATGCAAAGCCCTCCTTTTGGAGGAACTTATTGTTAAAGAGCGGCCACACCACCGCTCGCATCTTCAAGGCGTCGCCCTGGATCAGAGTGGGCTCGTCGACTCGGTCGACCAAGACGAGAACTATTCGATAGCCGAGCGGTTCGAGCACCTCGCGCATGGCGTCGAGAAGCCGATAGCGCGAGTCGTCAAGAA
>CAYZYD010000172.1:0-3412 GCA_964482505.1 uncultured Planctomycetia bacterium
GTCTCGAACTCGATCATGGAGGGGGTTGATCCGTCGTGACTCAAAAGCCCAAGCGCCTGCGGATTCTCTATCACGCGCTGGTCGAAATCGAACTTCCAGACGGCCATGCGATTCACACGCGGGAGATCTGCGAACACCTCACCTCGCTCGGGCACGAGGTGACCCTCGTCTGCCCCAAGCCGCGCGGCCCTCTGCCGTTCAAACCGAACTACGAGATTGTCGGGGTTCCCTTTTACGGCTTCACTTGGCCTCGGCTCATCGTTCACTATCTCCTTTCCTTCTTCACCCTGCTTCGAGTCGTGCAGAGGGTTCGCCCCGACTACATCCACGACAAAAACACCGTCGCCAACCCCTTTCCCGAACTGATCGCGCACGCCACCGGAACTCCCTTTTCACTCGAGATCAATGGTTACTGTCTCGACTTTCTCGAGCCGGAGGATGGTCTACGACGGCGTCTCTTTGCCTTCTTGGAGCGATTCAAGTTCCACTCGGCTCAGAAGCTCATCTCGACGAGCCCCGACTTTGTCGCTGACGCCAGCCGCCACTACGATCTCGAGCCGAATCGGTTCGGTACGATCGATAACGGGGTCGGATCGCACTTTTTCGAACGGTTCGAGAGATCGCGGGTTCGCACTGATCTTGGGATCGATGACTCGAGCTTTGTGATTGCGCACGTTGGACGCTTCCTCCCCTGGCAAGACCTCGGCACGATCTGTCGTGCGATCGCCGACCTCCGCCAATGCGGAATCGACGCGCGCGGGCTCTTTATCGGGGAAGGGGGTATCAAGGGCGAGGTGGAAGCACTCTGTCGCGACCTCGAAATCGAGAACTCGGTCGTCTTCCCCGGCTTCGTACCCAACGAAGAGGTGCCGCGCTATCTCGCCGCCTCAGATTGCGCGGCCGTCCTCCGAATCGGTCGCGTGGCCGGATCGATCGCCTCCGCAATGAAACTCAAAGAGTACCTCGCAGCGGGCGTCCCGGTGATCACCAACGAGATTCCCGGCGACGACGCGGGTCTCTCGCCCTATCTACACTCGATTCCGCTCGAAGACGTCGCTGCGTTTGGCGCAGCCTGCCGAGCCATTCGATCGGACCGCGCTCACGCCAGCGAAGTCGCCGAAGCGGCGGCCCAAGCGGTGCGCGAGCGCTTCAGTTGGAAGAGCACGGCGCTCCAGTTCGCCGAGATCCTCGCGGTCTGACTCGCTTCCGAAAAAATCAAAAAGTTCCAAGAAAGTCCTATCGAGGCGCGGCGAGTCCGCCGATCAACTCACCAGTGAGACAAGCGGCCCCGAGCCCAAGTGGCGACTCAAACACAACGCATACCTTGCTAATACGCGTCGTCCACTGGCTCGAGGCCCGCTTCTCGCTCGCTGATATTCAAAACTCGATCTTGATTCCACCCCCACAACTCTTGCCACCAACCTGAGATCAATCCGCGGACCTTCCCCGCTGGAGTTCATCACGGAGGCTCAGATAAGCGGCATACCGCGACCCGCTAATTTCGCCCGCTGAGACAGCCTCGCGTACAGAGCAGCGTGGTTCCTCGCGGTGGGTGCAATCGGAAAACTCGCAGCTTGCTCGGTATGGCTCGAACTCGTGGAAATACTGCGCGAGTTCCTCGGCGGTGAGACCGAAGAGCCCAAACTCTCGGATTCCCGGGGTGTCGATGAGTTCGAAGCGACCGAGCGAATAGAGTGTGCTCCCCGTGGTCGTATGTCGACCTTTGCCGCTGTAATCGGCGACGTGTCCAACGGCGAGATCGAGTTCGGGATCGAGGGCATTTGCGAGCGACGATTTGCCGACGCCACTGTGGCCGACAAAAGCGATCCGCTGACTATCGAAATGGGTCTTGAGGTCTTCGAGGCCGACCCGGCGTTCCGCCGAGCACCAGAAGATCGGTACTTCGTTGACGCGGTAGGGCTCGAGCAGCTCTTGCGCGTAGGCCAGCTCTTGTTCGGTCGCAATGTCGATCTTGTTGACGATAATCGTCGCGTCCGCGAGCCCGCGCTCGATCGCAATGAGATAACGATCGACGAGCCCGGGGCGGAGCGGTGGTCGGCCGGTCGCGACGACGATACCAACCCGGTCGACGTTGGCGACGATCACGCGGCCCTGCTCGGGTACTTGCGGATCCGGTCGCATGAGCACCGTCCGGCGCGCGCAACGCTCGACCACCCGAACGACATCGCCGCGCTCCTCGTAAAGGACTTCGTCGCCGATCGCGAGCTCGGTACGCTGCGAACTCGCGAGCTCGTTTGAAAAGAAAGCGATGACGTCCTCGCCCTCCTCCGTGCGTACTTCACCCCGACGCGACGCGACTTGGGTGAGCACGCCGCGCTTGAGATCTGTCTTATCGATCTTGGGCTTGGATTGTTTGGCTCGTCGTGGCCTCGGTTGGGGCTGCGATTCGAGGACAAACTCGTCGTCGTCCCAATCCTCGGGATCGAGTGAGACCCGCTTGGCCCGACGGGGACGATTCGATTCCTTAAGCGGCTTCGGCGCGCCTCCACCCGCTTTTCTTTCGTGGTACTTGAGCTGAGCTTCGAAGCTCTTTTGAATGCGCTTTTCGAGCTTCGGGTCGATGTTCTCTTGAGGCAATGGAGTGTTCTTTCGGTGAGACCACGGACAGACCGTGGTCGTGAATCCATTAACGGAGACGGATCACCGACGAATTCTCAAGAGGCCGATCCCCAATCGATTCAGTACTAGCAGAGGCCTAGCTAGCAAAGAAGCCGAGATAGGATGGTACGGGAAGAGTGATCGTCAAACGTGACGATTCGTCGTCAGCGTCGGTCTCCGGATAAGTTGGAAACGCAAACGTCTTGGAGAGGCTGAGTCACAATAGGCATAGGTCCTCCTTTACGTCGAGCTGACAAATGAACTCTGAAATACAGAGAACGGAAACGGAACCCCGCGAGGGTTTATACCCAGAAGGATCGGCTTTGGGCAAACCGAAATTTAGGACCACCTCAGATTGGCTGAAACGGCTCAGTCTGCAGTCTCTCGAAGGACCCGGGCTGGATCCTGCTGGTAATAGGCTTGAAACAGCTCGTAAAGTTCCGGATGGCGCCGGGCGAGTTGAGTCGGCTTCTCAAAAAAGCACTCGGTCGCAACGGCGAAGAACTCAGCCGGGGAGGTCGCTCCGTACTTATCGAGCAGCGTGAGTCGTCCGGTCGCCTCGGCGCGGACGAGATCGTGGTAGCGGGTGGTGATGAGATCGACCCAGCGTTCTCGTGCCGTCGAGGTCGCGAGCAACGGCACTCCGTCCGCAACCCCGTCGAGATAGTCGAGGGCGTGGGCGAACTCGTGGAGGACGACGTTGCGACCGTCGCGAGCATTTGACCAGCCGAGCTTGCAAGCATCCCACGCGAGGACAACCGGGCCTCGGTACCAGAGCTCACCGAGGTTAGCC
>CAYZYD010000172.1:3422-7755 GCA_964482505.1 uncultured Planctomycetia bacterium
AGCCGACCCCCCAGTGCTGACAACGCCTCCGTCGGAGAGTCGTTCGCGCGGGTTCCGGTAGGTTGTTGGATAGAGGAGAATCTCGTCGACGTCGGCGTAATAATCGTGCTGGATGTTGAGGAGCAGTAGTGCCGCCTGCAAGGCGATCTTGACCCGCATCTCAAGCTCGATTTCTAGCCCGCCACAGCCTTCCCAGTATTTCTCTTCGAATATCACACGAGCGATTCCGACAAGTCGTGAGCGCGCTTCTCGGGTCAGCGTTTGGACAAAGGGAAGTTCGTCGAGCCAATCGTTCCATTCAGGCGGCGGTGCCTCTTTGAGCCAACGTTTCCGCCGCCGTTCCCGAAACCATCCGAAGATCACTGCGGCCTCTCTCTCTACAGCCGCATTACTCACGAGCCGCGTCGAAAAATGTCGTAAGGGTTCCGCGGGCAACGAGGACTGACGGCTTCGTCGGGAACAGACCGATCCGGTAAGCGAGCGTCTACGGCTTCGCAGTGGCGTGCTCACTTATGTTCGGGATACGGCTCCGGACGGAGTGTCGCCGGGTCAGGTCCCCGACTCAAGCAGTGCCACCGGCAAGCGCGAATTTTGTCACTTGAGAAGCTCGACGAGATCGGTACGACCACGCCGTTCGGCGTGGTCAAGCGCAGTCTGGCCGTTGTGATCTTGAGCAGTGGGGTCGGCTCCTGCCTCGAGGAGCAGCTTGACCAGCTCGACGCGTTCGTAACGGGTTGCGAGGATAAGAGGCGTTTCGAGATAGAAGTTGGTCGGGTTGTGAACATTCGCGTCGCGCTCGATAAGTTCTTGCGCACACTCAAAACAGCCGACCCGAGCGGATTCGGTCAGCGGCGAGCGACCATCGTTGGTCAAAATGTTGACCCTCGCCCCGCGTTCGAGGAGGAGCTCGACCGTCTCGATTTTGCGCGCCGCGCAAGCGCGGTGGAGCATGGTTTCGCCGACTTGGTTTTGGTGATTGACATCGACCCCTTGGTCGAGCAGGTACTCGATCCAGTCGTTGTGGCCGAGATGGGCGACGATCCCGGCCACGCAACGGCCGCCGTCAGCTTCGGCTTTTAGATCCGCGCCGAGCGCGACGAGCCGTTGGGCTAGTAGGAACCGGTTGAGAATTGCGCAGCTTATCAGTGCCGTCTCCCCCGACTCGCTGGCTCGATTGACATCGGCCCCGCGCTCGAGAAGGAGCTCGATGACGCGGTTGGCCCGCATCGCGATCGCGATCATCAGCGCCGGCGCGCCTACCGCGACGGGCGCATCGATATCGGCCCCCTGGTCGAGCCACTTGCGCACGGCTTCGACGTCGTCGCGGTCGATGAGCTCCCTCGGTATCGCTTGCCCTGCGCGCTCTTTGTAGGGCTCAGCCATTCCGAGCTTATCGCGAGCGCGATCCGATTGAGCGTCCGCCGTCTCTGACGAACAACCGACTCCGATTGTGAGAAGAGTCAAGATAGTCGCGAGTATTCGCATGGCCAGCCGCCTCCGTCAAACGCGTCAGGTGAATCCTCGGTGATCATCGGCAGAACCGAGGGGGAGTATTGAGGGCGCAATTTTCCTTCTTACGAATTCGTATATTATCACCCCGCCCCGGCTCAGCTCTCTGCCCAGCTCAGCTCTCAGGGCCGCTCCGCCTCATCTCACAGAATATCGCAGAGTTCGAAAGGGCGCGGAGATTGCCTCCCCCTGGGCTCAGAGTTCACTCGGGTCAAACTCGAGAACCCCTTGCGCCTTGAGACGTTCGGCTTCACTTACCATGGTTTTGACTTCGTCGTCTAAATCGGTTCCCGGCGGCACACTTCCGAGTAGCCGGAGCGCAGCCGCAGGCCGAGTCTCAGAACGCAGCAGGTACGCGGCATAGATCACGCGGATGCGCGGCTCTCCGGCCGGGAAACGCTGGATGTGCTCGCGCATAAGCCGGTAACTCGGGTCGAGCTTCTTCTGCTCGAATAATCCAATGGCAAGTCGGGCTAGGTCGGGCTCAGGCAGATAGGGTTCAGGCGCCTCGCGGTAAATACCGAACGCGGTGACGTAGTCTGATTCCGCCAAGCTCGCTCGGATAAGTTCGACTTGCAGATCGGTGTCAACGGGCTCGTCTTCGTCCCCGGTCTCTTCGGGGTTGTTGTCGCCACGCCAAAGTGTTCGTCCCGCTTCACCGTAGGGGTTTTCTTTCAGCGTCAACCAGTCTTCCCCGATGCAGTCGACGAGATTTCTCTTGAGCGAAATCCAGCCAACCCCAATCCCGAGGCCCGCTCCCATCATGAGAAGAGCCTCAGTACTGTACCAGGAACCGAGCGCCCCCCCGAAGAAGAGCAACACCAAGTCGATCCCAAAATAGATAAGAGCGAGGTTGATCAGCTTCATTTCGTGAACTCCCCAGTAGTAGGGTGTCCAGAAATAGAAGACCCGAACCAAACTGTGTGGAGCCCAGAGCAGAGCGATCCCAATCAGTCCGTAAATTGCTGCCGAAGCCCCAAGGCTGCTTCCTTCGCTTCCCCAGAACAGTATCTGTTCGAGGAAACACTGGGCGGTCGCAATCCCGAGATAGATCCCGAGAAATTTCATATGTCTCGCTTTACCCTCGACAATCAACCCGAAGACCCAAAGAAAAATCATATTGAAGAGCAAATGAAAGAAGTCGGCGTGAATAAAGTTCGAGGTCACCCACTGGACCGGCTGAAGGCCCTCTTCGTGGTTCAATATCAGATCCAACTGGGTTTCTTGGGATAACAGGAAATACGCAGCGATATTGAGCGCGATAAGGGAAAGCGTAGCCAATGGTCGACAGTGCGCCATTGCGTTCGTATCAAACGGAAAGAACAACTTCCCCTCGCCTTCGAGCTATCCGGGAGCAATCAGCCATCTGGCAACACGCTCCGGGGTCGATTCAAGTCACTGAAGCGAATCGCTGTAGAAGAAACGAATGTCGGCGAAAGGGACCGAGTTTAGATACTACTCGCGAGAGAGCAAGGTATAAGGGGCGTCATACGAAATCATGATCGATATGGGCTCAACAAGAGAACTGACCCTGCGGCTGCCACGTGCTTAGGTAACCAAGTGGTTAGGTACCCACAACCGGTACTATACAAACGGTTGCTACGCCGCCGGGATCGCCGCCTCAGTTTCGCCCTTCACCTCAGTTGACTGGGTCGCAGCGGCAAATTGGTCGATGAACTTTGATCGAAATGCTCTGAATTCTAGATGTCGCTTATCGTAGTAAGCGTCGACCTCGATGCGAATCGACCGCTCCCCATAAGCTCTGAGCCAGAGTCGGTCCTTCTTGACCGAACCGTTATCCACGATACCCAGTGCACTCAACTGGAGATCCGACCATGGAATCCGCGCTTCAGATTGGTCACGACGGTTGAGGAGACGGATGCCCTCGTCTTCGAGATATATCGTGCTCGGAGTGCTCGAGCGCTTGAGCATCCACCAAAAGTTAGCCCCCAACAAGAGGGTAAAGATCGTGCCCTTGAGGATGAACATATCTTCATCGTCTAGGTCGAGGCTAAAGAAGACAATCGTCAAACCACCAAAGAATATGGCAAACGAAAAAAGGGCACTCCCGAGGGATGGAGGCAGCCGGAATTCGAACGAGTTAGGAGCGTTCAACAGAGTCCTTTCCAGTTGCGGTTCTACTCGGGGGCGAGCCGACCTGCTTCGTGGAGTTGGGTAAACGCGGACACTTCGCGGGCGTGGTCCGCTCGAAGTTCCACCAACCACTTCTCGACGGCGTGAAACGTCTTTGGTGGCTCTGCCGGGAGCACGACGCTCGAAGCGCTCTGCCACTCGAGGCCTCGCACGATGATCGTTCCGTAGAATTCTCCGCTGAGCTGCCTCACGCGGAAAGAGGCGAGATCCTCGTCGGGATGAAGCTGTCCCGGAAGAACCTCGAGATAGCTCGCAACCGCATTGCGAACTCGGATCATCAGTTCGGGCTCGTCAAAATGGCTCCCGAACTTGGCGTCGGGCACGAAGGGCCGATCACGCAGCAACTTCTGGCAACGTCGCATCAGCGTCCAAATTGGCCAGATGTGATAAGTGCAGGCCACCATGACAAAGCCGCTGACAAGCGCTCCGAGTAACACGCCGAACGCTTCGCCGGGTCGGTAGTCGGGGTTGGGGACGTACTCGTTGAAAGCCCAACTGCCGCCGTAAGCAAGTCCGCCGAGGACGCCGCTCAAAAGGATCAACTTGATGTAGACAGCGATGAGACGCCACCAGTTCGCGGTAACGCGTCCTTGAGAGTCCCCGTCGTTGATTGGGCTTGGCATGTCAAACCTCCTTCTAGCCCGCCCGAAGACTCATTCCGCGCGGGAGG
>CAYZYD010000173.1:0-7734 GCA_964482505.1 uncultured Planctomycetia bacterium
CAGCAACCTCGAAATCAACCCCGGCGCGCCCGTCACCGCCGGACAGGACGGCGGCCGTCTCGACGGCCGGAGCCGACTCTTCACCGAGCTCCGCGTTCCGCAGCGACGACTCTCGGCCGTTCGCGTTGGCCAGCGGGTGGCTGCGGTTGCTGAGAGCCTTCCGGGCGAAGTCTTCGAGGGGGTGATCGAGGTCATCCTACCCACCGTCGATCCCGAGCAGGGGACGGCGAGAGTGAAAGTGCGGCTTAAGGACCCCGAATCGCGTTTGCTCCCAGGCGTTTACATGACGTGCCGGATCGAGCTAGCCCGCCGAGACCAGGCGCTCCTGCTGCCCAAAGTCGCACGGCTCTTTCGCGGTGAAGAGTCGATTGCATTTGTCGTTCGTGACAACCATGCGGTTCGAGTTTCGCTCGAAGTCGGGCTTCAAACGACGACCGAGCTCGAAGTCGTCGAGGGTTCGGGGATTCTCGAGACTGACGAGGTGGTCGTGCGGGGTCAGAATCAACTCAAGGACGGGGTCCGCGTTCGAGTCAAGACGGACGATCTCGACGAGTCGCAACCCAAAGCCTCATGACGACCGATCAAAAGACCCGGGTGCATCCACTCGTCGAGCTGACGACGCACCGACCCGTCGCGCTTTCGATGGTGGTCGTCGCTATCTTAGTCTTCGGCTTTATCTGCTACTTCCGTCTCCCGACGGATCTCATGCCCGATATTAACTACCCCTCGATTACGGTCCGGACCGAGTACCCCGGGGCGGCTCCTGAAGATGTCGAAGATCGCATCGCGCGTCGTCTCGAGCAATCACTCTCGGTCGTTCGCAACCTTCGACGCATCAGTTCGATATCGCGGGCCGAGCTCTCCGATGTGATCCTCGAGTTCCGTTGGGACGCGGACATGAAGCTCGCCGTGCAAGACATCCGTGAAAAGCTCGATCAGACGATCCTCCCCGACGACGCCGACCGTCCCGTCATTCTCCGCTACGATCCAACCCAGGACCCCATCCTGCAGATTGGGCTCACGGGTAGCCAGGATCAGAACACCCTCCGAAAACTCGCCGAAGATGAGATCGAGCGTCGACTCGAGTCGGTCGAAGGGGTGGCCGCCGTCAAAGTGCGGGGCGGGCTCGAAGATGAAGTTCGCGTCGCCGTCGACGAAGAGCGGGCGCGCAGCCGGGGTGTTTCGATCGACGAGATCTCACAGCGGCTCGCCCAGGAGAACCTCGACCAAGCCTCGGGGCTGCTCGAAGATGGAAACGTCACCTACGTCGTGCGCACTCGCAACGAATTTCGATCGCTTGAGGAGATCCGAAATCTACCGATTCGTCGCGATGGTGAGTCAAACCTCCGGCTCGAGGACGTGGCGACGGTCTTTCGGACTTCCAAAGAAGAGAAGGTCATCACTCGTATCGCGGGTCGCCCCGCGGTTCGTATCGAGATCTTCCGCGAAGGCAGTGCGAACATCGTTCAGCTTGCGGATCGGGTCAAAGAGCGGTTATTCGGGACCGAAGCAGAGCGGCAACAGCTCAAGAAATGGCGCGAGCGGCAAGCCCTCCTCTCCTCAGGTGACGACTCAACCTTTGAATCTCGAGAGCCGGATCAAGAGAGGCGCGGAGCGAACCGGGAAGACCGAGACCAGCGCGGTATCTCCCGTCCCGACTACATCGCGGCCTACCTCTCCGACGATTCCGAGCTCACGATACTCTCCGATCAATCGATCTTTGTTGATCAATCGATACGCGATCTCATCAACGCTGGGTTGATCGGACTCCTCCTCACCTCGATCGTCCTCTATCTTTTTCTCGGGCGATTTTCGGTGACCGCTTCGGTTCTGCTCTCGATACCGTTCTCCGTTCTCGCAACCTTCGTGCTGATGTTCCTCGGCGGCATCAGCCTCAACATCATGTCGCTCGGGGGACTCGCGCTCGGTATTGGGATGGTAGTCGACTCGAGTATCGTTGTGCTCGAGGCGATCTCTCGTCGCCGCGAAGCGGGCGACTCCCAGTTTCAGGCCGCGCTCCGTGGTGCGTCGGGAGTGGCGGGGGCCGTCTTCGCCTCGACTATGACAACGATCGCCGTCTTCTTTCCGATCGTCTTTGTCACCGGGGTCGCCGGACAGCTCTTTCGCGATCAGGCTCTGACCGTCGTCTTTTCGCTCTTCTCCTCGCTTGTCGCTTCCTTGACGATCATTCCGCCGATCGTGGCTCGACTTGGAGAGCGAGACACGAGCGACTCGGAAGCGGAACCAGCGCGTCCCCATCTGTTCTGGATACCCCACACCATCGACCAGGTGGTCGGCAACGTCACCGCCCAAGTTGAGCTGCTCAAACGAATCTGCGGATCGCCCCGGATCTACCTCAAAGTCCCGGGTTGGATTCTCGCGGTCTTCCTGGCGGTGATCCTGCTCATATGTGACCTGATCTACTGGTCTTTTTGGGGGCTGGTCGAGCTCTTGGCCTACTTTGTCTTTGTACTTTATCTCTTGGCTCTTCTGATCACGGTTCCCCTCCGCTACGCCGGGCTCGGTATCGGCTGGCTGCTTCACTTTGTCTATCTCGGATTCAATGTCGCTGTCATCCGTGTCGAGCGAGTCTACGTGCGACTATTACGCTTCTCGCTCGCTGCCCCCGCAGTGGTTGGGCTCCTCGTGGTTGTCGGGGTCGTGGTCGCGGTGCCGCTTTCGGGTCGACTCGGCGGTGAGTTGATTCCGGCCGTATCGCAGGGGGAGTTTGTGGTGTCGCTGCGCTATCCTGTAGGAACTCCACTCGAGAAAACGGCCGCGTTTGTCCGCCCCTACGAAGACGCGATCCAGGTAATCCCCGAGGTCGAAACGGTCTCGCTCCAGGTCGGGAGCGACCCTGAAGACGTTACCACCGAGGAGCGCGGTGAACATGTCGCCCGCCTCTGGGTCCGAATCGAGCGGGGTGGGGAGCGGATTGGCGTCGTCGAAGAGCGCGTGATTCGGCGGGTGAGCCGGGTCTTTGAGCAGTCGGTCGACCACACCGTCGAGATCACCAAGCCCGTGCTCTTCTCGTTCAAGACTCCGGTGGAGGTCGAAGTGCGCGGCAATGATCTCGAGCAGCTCGCGACGTTTGCTCGTCAGGTCGAAGATCTCCTCGGCGAGATCCCTGAGATTACCGACGTCAGCACGACGGTCCTCCCGGGCAGCCCCGAGTACCATATCTATCCTGATCGCGACAAAATGATGCGCTACGGCGTCACAAGTCAGCAATTCTCGGACGCCTTGCGAAAGAAGAACCTCGGCGAGGTGGCGACGCGATTTCGCGAGAAGGAGCGCAAAATCGATATCCGAGTTCAACTCGAAGCCGAGGATCGCGAGTCGATCGACGAACTGCTCGAGAGTCGCATCGTCGGGAGCACCGCGGGTCGCACCTGGCCCCTCAAGGAGTTTGTGCAGGAGTTCTCGGTCAAGGAGGGGCCGGCCGAGATTCGCCGTATCGACCAGCAGCGTGCGGCGATCGTCTCGGCTAATATTCAAGGTCTCGACCTGAGCCGCGTTTCCGACCGAATCGAGTCGCAAATTTTTACTGAGTTCCCCGATCTCCCCCCGAGTTTTCGTATCGAGATCGTCGGTCAGAAGAAAGAGATGGAAGAGTCGCAAAGCTCTCTTCTCGCAGCGCTCCTCTTGGCCGTCTTCTTGGTCTACGTGGTGATGGCCTCGCAATTTGAGTCGCTTCTGCAACCTCTCATCATTCTTTTCTCGATTCCGCTGGCCGGAGTTGGAGTCGTGGTGACTCTCTGGCTCACCGGCCTCCCGCTCTCGATCATGGCGTTTATCGGGATGATTATTCTGGCCGGCATCGTCGTGAATAATGCCATCGTCCTCGTCGATCAGATTAACGCCTTGAGAGCCGAGGGCGTCGAACCTCGCGAGGCCATCGTCGAGGGGTCGATGCGCCGCTTGCGTCCGATCTTGATGACGACTCTAACCACGGTGCTCGCCATGATCCCCGTGACCGGGCTCATCGGATCGGGCGAGGGGGCAGAGATTCGGGCGCCGATGGCCTTTACGGTCATCGGGGGGCTTTCGTCGAGCACCTTTCTCACCCTGATCCTGATTCCGGTCCTCTACGGTCTCGTGGTTAGAAAGAAGGAGGAGTCGCTTGCTTGATTCGCGGAGCCGACTATCGCCTTTTCTGAGCTGGTCGCTCGAGCGCCCCGTGACGGTTTTGATGCTGCTCTTGAGCCTCCTCGTGATCGGGGCGATTGCCTTCCAGCGCATTCCGCTCAAACTCACCCCCGAGGGCATCACCTTCCGCAGTTTGACGGTATCAATCCCGGTGACCGAATCGACTCCCGACGAAGTACTCGACCTCGTGACCGAGCCGGTCGAGGAGGCCGTGCGAGGTATCACGGGCGTCACCGCGGTCAGGAGTTGGTCGCGCGCAAACCAGTCCGAAGTCGAGATCAGTTACTCAGCGAAAGTCGACGGCGACGCCATCTACGGGGATGTTCGCGATCGACTCGAACGCTTGCTTCCGAGTTTTCCCGAGGGCGCGGATCGCTACTTTATCTACCGATTCAATCTCGACTCTGACCTCCCCATCCTTCAGATGGCCGCAACTTACGAATCGACGGTTGACGACCCCGACACCCTGCTCGAAAAGGTTATTAAGCCCAAGCTCGAAGGGGTGGACGGGGTGGCTCGGGCCGAGATTTACGGTCTCGTGCAAAAGCGGGTAGAGATCGAACTCGATCCGAAGCTCGTCGAGGCTTATCAGATCGATGTCCGAGTTCTGATCGACCGGCTCCGCGGGGATAACCTCGTGGCCCCCGGGGGGATTCTTCGCGAGGGTGGCACGCGCTACCTGCTTCGACTCAACAGCCGCTACGGCGACTTTCGCGATATCCGCGAATTCCCCGTCAATGGATCGCTGACCCTTGGTGATATCGCCAAGGTCGACTATCGGCGCGCACTGAGTAACTTCATCGTGCGCGTCGACGGAAACCTCTGTAAGACGGTCGCGATTTCGAAGGAGTCGGACGCCAACACTCTCGCCACCTGCGAGCGCATTCTTAAAGTGGTCGAGGCAGAGTTCCCCAAAGACCCGAGGCTGGCCGGCTTTACCTTTCAGCCCTATTTTGATCAGGGCAAGATTATCCGCGAAGCGGTGAGCGGGCTCGAGGAGAGCTGTCTCTGGGGGGGGCTCTTCGCGGTGATGATTCTCTTCTTCTTCTTGAGGCGGGTCGGACTCACCCTCATCGTTGCCGCCGCGATCCCACTCTCACTCGTCATCGCCGTGACCGTGATCTTCTTTCAGGGCGGGACCTTCAACATTCTCTCGATCGCGGGGTTGACGCTCTCAATCGGCATGCTGATCGACAACGCGATCGTCATCGCCGAAAACGTCTTTCGTTACCGACAGCTCGGACACGATGCGAAAACGGCGGCGACGCTCGGGGTGCGCGAAGTCGGCCTTCCGATCACGCTCGCTACCATGACGACGGTCGCGGTTTTTCTTCCCATCAGTCTTCTCGGTGATTCGCAGATTCCGGTCATGCTTCGCGAAGTCGGGCTTCCCGTCTGTTTTTCGGTGGTCGCCTCACTTGTCGTTGCGATTGTTTTTATCCCGATCGCCACGACGTTGGTCCGCCCTCAAGCGAAGTCGCGTGGCTCGGGCCCCGGGCTGCTGACGCGCGGCTACGGCGCACTCCTCAGACGTGCTTTGGTCGACCGACGACTTACCGCCTTCTTCTGCCTGCTCGCGCTTCTGAGCACCATCGTCCCGGCGTGGACCTTTAAGGACAAGAGCGCGGACGACCGCCAAACTCGAGACATTCGAGTTCGGGTCAAGACACCGCCGCACTTTACCCTGATCGACACGGACGATTTGATGGCGAGCCTCGCTCGCGAGTTTGTGCCGCTCAAGGAGGAGCTCGATATCGAGAACATCGTCTGCTGGTTCAGCCGTTCGGGCGGCACACTCGCCTTCTTTCTCGATTCCGATGCGAGTACTACGGAGAGCGAGTTTTTCGCCACCATCGGGCCCAAGATCCCCGAGGCCCCCGGGGTGAGGATCCAACTCGGTGAGCAGAAAGGCGAAGCGGAGAAGCAGATTCGGATCCGCGCGGAAGGGCGAGATCCGCAGATTCTCGGCGATCTGATCGATCAAGTTGCAGAGCGAATGGAGTTCATCGAGCCGGTACTCGAGGTTAGGACTCGGTCCGAGTTTTCGCGAGACGAGATCCAAGTCAACGTGCAGCGTGATCGCGCGCAGCGCTATCAAGTCACCACCTCGAGTGTAGCCATGCTTGTCGGTTGGGCCCTACGGGGCGCACCGCTCAATGACTTTCAGACCGAATCGAATGAGTTTGCGACCTGGATCTCATACGAAGGCAGCGATATCGAAAACCTCGCCGAGCTCTATCAAGTGCCCGTTTATACCGAGCGTGGCGACCAAGTGCCCCTCGCCAATCTCGCTCGCTTTGAGTTCGCCCAGGCGCTCCCGGCGATTCGGCGCGTAAATGGTAAAGTCACCGCTTCGATCGAACTCTTGGCAAAACCGAATTCTAATATCAATCAACTCGGGCTCGAGGCTCAGAAGATTTTTAACTCACTCGAAGTTCCCGAAGGCTATGAACTCGTCTTTGATCGGGGCCGGGCTGCGGATAAGGAGATGCTCACCGACTTCATGATCGCGATTCTCACCGGTTTCCTGCTGATTTTTGTCATCATGGGAGTGCTGTTTGAGTCCTACGCACTGCCGTTGTGCGTAGTGGTTTCGATCTTCTTTATCTTTATGGGATCCAACTGGCTGCTCTTCGCTCTCGGCGAGCCGCTCTCTGAGACCGCCTACGTCGGATTCGTGATCCTGCTTGGCGTCGTTGTCAATAATGCCATCGTCCTCGTCGATGCGATCAACCGCTTTCGAGCCGATCACGAGGACCGATTGACCGCCATCGTCGAGGCGGGCAAGGTGCGGTTACGGCCGATCCTGATGACCGCCCTGACCACGATCTGCGGTCTATCACCGCTCGTGGTGATGCGTCACACAGGGGAGGGAATCGACTACCGTCCCATGGCGATCGTCGTAATGGGCGGGCTCGCAAGCGCCACCTTCTTCACTCTGCTCGCGGTGCCCCTTGCGTACTCATATATCGACGACTTGAGACGTTGGGTCTGGCAATCGCCTCGCATGCTCAAGCAAAGCTTCGCGGGCAGGCCGCCCGCAACCCGCGCTTCGACTTGAGGCGAATGAAATGGGCGCGATCGGCAATGCCGGTGGCCGTTTACGCAGCTAGATATCGCCGGTCAACCCGAATGACTATTCGAGCGAGCTACTCGCGCTAACACTTTGAGTGGCTACCGTCGCAGTAAGGGAGATTGTTCGATTGCTGACAGCTGCAGATTGCGAGCTTGCGGGGCTTATCCACCTCGACGATCACAGGTCGGTCTTCGCTTCCCTTGTGGCTACCGTCGCAGATCGGCATCTTGCTCGACTGGCCGCAGGTACAGATCGCGACCTTGCCCGGGTCACAATCGATGATGTATGGCGTCTTGTTTTCAGTCATAGTCGTCTTTCCTCAAAAGGTGCGAAGCAACGCCTGGAATAATACTCCCGCAAGTGGTTTGCAAGCGATCTCGGGGTCGACTGACATCGAAAGACCCTCCCCACCTTGCAACTTCGCAGTCGCGGGCTCGTGAATCTCGTGAATAATGCGGGCTGCTAGTGTCCTGTTCGAAAAGTTCGAGCAAGAATCGCCGGCCCTCGAC
>CAYZYD010000174.1:0-7734 GCA_964482505.1 uncultured Planctomycetia bacterium
TGAGCTCGTACGCTGAGCTCTTTGTAGAGGGCCGCGGGAAGGTGAAGGGGGAGATTACGCCCGACTACTGTATTCTCTCAATCGACCGCATTCGACTCGTGCACCGGCTGCTGCCCGAGTCGCGCCTCATCTATATTATGCGCAATCCAATCGATCGTGTTTGGTCTCTCACTCGGCGGCGGTTCGGGAAGTACCACGGGCGCGATATAGAGACGGTCCCCGAATCGGAGCTCGTCGAGTTCATTCGCACGCAGCCACCGAAACCCGGAGTCTACGGAACCCCCAAGCAGCGTAGCGACCACCTGAGAAACATCGAAAATTGGTTGAGCGTTTTCCCGAAGGAGCAACTCCTCGTCCGTACCTACGACGAGATTGCCGCTAGACCGCGTGAGTTGTTGACTTCGATCTTTGCACACCTCGGGGTCTCGACTGATCTCGACTGGGCAACCATCCCCTTCGAGAGTCGTTTCAATAAGAGCCCGACGCGCGATATCCCGGCGGCATGCCGTGAGATCCTCGAGGAAATCTACGCCGGGCCGATCGAGGAGCTTTACGCACGATTCGGAGAGATGGTCGCGCCCTGGCGGCTGGTGAACTGATCAAGTACCCGCTTAGCACAAGGGGTCATAGCGAAGTCGGTGGAGCTCCGAGCCGATCGCTTCGTGCAGCTCTCGCTTCTGAAGGTCACTCAGGGCCCGACGACCCCGGCCCACGCTCTCAGAGTTGATCGCTTCATGGACACTTGCGTGATGACTCAGCTTGGCCACGTCTCCCATAGCGCTGACGTGGTCTCGAGACGAGATCATATCGGGATCGAAGTTCAGTCCGAGGAAGGAACAAAGCTGCTCAACCACCCGGCCCGGGTCACTCACCAGCTCCTCGTAGCGCACCTCGGTACAGCGGCCCGGATGGGCCTCACTAAAGTTACTCACCGCGACAGTAGCGCTCTGCCACCGTAGCGCTGCGCTCAATAGGTCGGGGTTCATTCCCGCCTCGAATCGTGAGTAAGCGACGTCGACACCGTCTCGTAACATGTGGACGACAATCGCGTCGGGAAAGACCGTGAGGATAGCCTCGAGGAAGTAGGCGTTCAGAGGAGTCTTGTCAGCCCAGCGCTCGAAGACTTGCCCCTTCTGCTCTCCGTGGTAGCGATAGAGCCGATCGAAAATGCTTGCGAGACTCCGAGACTCTTTGGGTAACTCGGCAAGCTCGGCGGCGAGGGGACGCAGAGAAATCTCAAAAGCGTCGAACTCGGGATGAAACTCAAACATCGCGAGCACGTTCCGGACGAGGAAATTCCAGGGCCGGTCCCGATGCCGACGAAAGAAATCTCTGGCCTCTTTGAACACGTACATCTCGGGGGGGATGTGGACCTGATCACCCGCTTGGAGTATTCGGCGAAGAAGCGTGGTGCCGCAACGGCCTGAGCCCACGATGAAAAACGGCCGGACTCTCTCCTCGCGATGGAGCGGATAACCGCCCCCGATCAGGCCACTCGCGAGCGATCGAATCCGCCCAATCGTGTCGGCAATAGGGTAGGTGAACTCTGGCCAGTTCATCGGTATCAACTCTTGTCTTCCCTCTTCGCCTTCCTGGCGAGTCTGGCAGCGCCGGCAGGGCAAATCTGGCGAGCATGGCAAGGATATCGCTTCAGCGACCGTGAATCCGCTTGTACTCCTTAAACCGGAATTTCAGCCAGCCGGTCAGCATTCCCGATCCGTAGACAACTTGCCTGACATGTTTGAACACGTGCTGACGACGGAAAATCAGCCCGGGGGGCAGAAGAACCGCGGCTCGCAGAAGGATGCGTAACGCCTTACCGAGGAAACGGGCGCTCTCTACCGACCAGCCGTCGAGCATACGGCAGATGATGCCGTGGGTGTTGCCATTTCGATAGGCGCGCCTCAAGACCCAACGGCGCGTCAGGCGGCTCATCGGCAAGTGATCATGAACGATAGCCTCGTCTGCCCAGACGATCCGGCAACCGGCGCGGCTCAGACGAGTGAAGGCGTGAAGATCTCCACCCCCGGTCAGCCCGAAACGCTCGTCAAAGATTGGCTGCTGTTCCTGAAAGATGCGGGCTGAGAGCAAGACATTGTTCGTGTAGGCGTGATCCAACTGGGCCCCCGTTGCGTAGCGCTTCGGATCGAAGAACCGACTCTCTTTGGCCCAGGCCGGCGCTTCCGGGGGGAATTGCGGAAGGGCGGGACCGGTGACGACGTCAGCGTCGTATTTTCGTTGGACGCGCAGGAGTTCGTCGAGCCACTCGGGGTCCACCGTTTCGTCGTCGTCTACGAAGGCCAGAAAATCGTCCTCGTCGCGTGCCCGCACGACCACGCGGTTTCTCCCGTGGGAAATTCCTGGCCGAGGCTCCACGTCATAAAGTAGAGGCCATTGAATCCGTGTGCTCAGGGGTTCGCACACTGCT
Source organism: uncultured Planctomycetia bacterium (assembly GCA_964482505.1). Lineage (GTDB taxonomy): Bacteria > Planctomycetota > UBA8108 > UBA1146 > JAJFFE01 > CAYZYD01. The sequence goes on from CAYZYD010000174.1 coordinate 2,429, forward strand.
GCCGCCGTCTTGTCGGCGTCATTATCGACCACGAGGATCCTCACTCTAGGCGCTACCTCGGCAAATCGAAGTCGCTCTAGACTCTCGATCAAACGACAGAGTCCTTCGGGACGCTTGTAGGTCGTGATTCCAATTGCCACGCTCGGCCGGCCCATCGAGTGATCCCTTAAAAAGAACTTTCGGCTTCAAGATAGTTCGGCGCAAGTGCACAAGCCGCCGAGCCTTCCTTAAGGAACGTGGGGCATCTTCGCTCTGGTTTCCTCGGCGATCGCGCTCGACGTGGTTGGACGCACCACTATACTCTCTCTACCATCTTACGAGCCGCGGAGCGATTCTTATGAGTAATTCTACGGCGGTGAAAAGCGGGCAGCGAAGGCATGAGGATGAGTCCCCCGACCCTGAGATCGCATTTGCGCTACATTCGCGACCGGCTATTCAAACCGCTTCCGACCCCCGAGAAGTGGGTGTTTATCGTCGGGTGTTCCAACTCCGGCACGTCGATTCTGCACGACATCATAGCGCAACACCCCAGCGTGGGGTCTTTGCCGACCGAAGGCCAGTTTCTGACTTCGCAACTGCTAACTCCAGCCGATGTCGACCTGGGTCGCGTCTGGGCAATCGAGCCGGAGCGATTCCGTTTGACCGAAAGCGATGGTCAGGATATCCGCGTCGATCTCCTTAAACGGCAGTGGGCCGGCCATTTCAACGACGCCAAACGGCCTCTACTCCTGGAAAAGTCCCCCCCGAACGCAATTCGCACGCGCTGGCTTCAAGCTCACTTCGAGAACGCTCACTTCGTGGGTATCGTGCGCGACGGCTATGCTGTAGCCGAGGGAATCCGCCGCCGGGCGCAACGCTCGCTCGAAGTAGCCGCGACGCATTGGGCAAAGTCGAACGAGCTCATGGTTCGAGACTTTGAACAGCTCGAGCGGAAAATGCTCATTCGTTACGAGGAGCTCACGGCCGACCCCGATTCGATCGCTCAGGACGTGCTGGGTTTTCTCGGGCTCTCGTTGGACGGCCTCACCTTCAGCGACCGGTCATGGCAGATCCACGAGAAGAACTCTGAGATCGTCAACATGAATCCCCGTTCGTGGCGAGCATTGAGCCCTGACGATTGTCAGATTATCGAGGCACACGCCCACGAGACGCTGGAAAGGTTCGGCTATTCCTCACCCAAATCGCCATGAAGCACGCAAGGTGAGTTCCGTGACCACCGCACCTCGAGTTGGCTTCGTGGGATACTGGGGTCCGGCCCAAGGCATGACCTACGTCACGCTCAACTGGGTAAAGATGCTCGCAGGATACGCGAGTTGTTTTCTGCTCCGGAGCGGTTTGGGCGAGACGGGAACCGAGTTCTCATTACCGCGAGATGTCCTCAGCGTTACGGACGCCACCTACCGCCCTAAGGGCTGGCGAAATTTCTTCCGCAAGCAGCGCTGCGAGTACCAAGAGCAGATCTCGAGTTCGTCGCTCCGTCGCTGGATCGCTGAGCATCAGTTGAATGCCGTCTTCTTCAACGAGTTCGGCCAATGGTACAAATCAGCACCCCACCTCGCCGGTGAGGTGCGGGACGCCGGGTGCACCGCGTTCGGCTATCTCGTCTTGGAACGTTTCGACGCCGATCTGGCCCGTCAATACGATGTTCTTCTGGCCCCGAGCCGTAGCTATCGTGAGATCGTCGCCCGGGAAGGCATCCACCATACGCACCCGGTCCCTTACTCGCTCGATTTCCGCGAGTTTCCCAAGCCCGGCCCTCACCAAACCCGAGAACAAGACGGCTCGTTCGTCTTCTTTCACCCGGCGGGACGCGGCGGCTATCACGAGCGAAAGAACACCCGCGCGGTACTCGAGGCCTTTAGCAAAATCTCAGATCCCCGCGCACGACTTGTCATTACGACGCAGAAGCAAGACCTTCTAGCCAATCTCGAGATCCCAGCCCAGGTCACGATCCTCGACAAGGACCTCGCCCGTTCGGACCTCATCGCTCAATTCTACAGCGCTCATTACACCGTCCTCCCGAGCCGTTGGGAGACGATCGGCATTCCGATTCTCGAGAGTATGGCGGCCGGGACCCCGGTGATCACCCTGGACGGCCCACCGATGAACGAGTTCGTGACCCACGAAGAGACCGGGCTGCTGGTCCAACCCTCTGAGCTGCGTCACCTCGATGAGATCTACGTACCCAGTCTAGAGGTCAACCCCAACGCCCTCGCGGATTCGATGCGACGATCCATGGATACCAAGCTCTGGACCTCTATGGCAAAAACCTCGCGGGCCGCCGCAGAGGAGCTCTACGACCTCGAGAAAAACAAATACTTACTGCGTGAGTTGGTCGACTCACCATGAATACTGGGGGACGAAGCGGGGCAGATCCTTGAAACCGAGTAAATTGGTGTCCAAGAACGCTGCGCGACGGCCGAAAGATTGCCGCTCAATGCGGGTTTAGAGAAGAGAACGCGGCGGGCTCCTGCTGTTTCTCTAACGATTGGGTTCGGGAAAGCCTCGCCGCTTGAGGATGGCGCGCAAGCGAGAAGCTGGTCGGTATCTTCTCCTGGTATGAGGTCGCTCGCCGCGCCGCGAGAACGAATCCCAGGTGCAGTGAGATTGCATCATCCCCCCTATTCAGCGAGAGTATTGTGGGCCTTATCCACCGCGTAGAGGTCGTAGGAGCAACAACCAGTTCGGGAGGTTTCATGGAAAGTGATAAGCAGGCGATCACGGTTCTATTAGAGAACTGGATCCGGGCCACGAAAGAGGGCAATCTGGAGTTGGCGCGTCAGTGCATTGCCGACGACGCCGTGTTCCTCGTGCCCGGAGTTGGCGAGATGGACAAGGAATCTTTCGCCCAGGCCGCGGCAGGAGGGTCGCCCGAGGAGTCCCCGTATGAATTCCAACTCGACAGCAAACTCCGCGAATCTCAGGTGATCGGCGATCACGGCTATATGTGGGTGGACTCAACTCTACTCATAACGCCCAAGGGTGGAGGCGCAACCAAGAAGATGGCCGGTCATTCTCTTTCGGTTTTGGTGAAGCGTGATACGAGATGGCAGATCATTCGGGATGCCAACACATTAACAACGGTCCCGGAGTAGCGATCATACGACAACACTACGTCCCGGATGGCGTTCGACCCCAAGCTCGCGAGAGATTGGCAAGCACCAAAACAGAATGACGAGGATTGGGCGGAGACCACTGTACAGAATCAGGTCTTCGGCACTCTACCTCGGCAAGCCGAGATCACGAAGCCGGACCATGAGTTCGGCGACTAGATCGTCGACCTCGCGGCCGAGAGTCGTGAGTCGAACTTCTGGATTCTCGGGAGGTTCGTAAGGGCTTGAGATGCCGGTCATGTGGGCGATCTCTCCGCGACGGTCACGAGCGTAGAGGCCTTTGGGGTCGCGCCGTTCGCACTCTTTGAGGGGCGTGTCGACAAAGACCTCGACAAATCTGCCTCGGGGTAGGAGGCCTCGAGCTCGCGAACGATCGGCGCGAAATGGGGAGACGAAGGTGCAGAGCACAACCGAACCTTGCCGGAAGAAAAGCGACGACAATTCGCCGACTCGACGGATGTTCTCGGTTCGGTCTTCGGGGGTGAAGCCGAGGTCGCCACTCAGGCCGTGCCGTACTTGGTCTCCGTCGAGGATCATAGTTTGCACACCATCTTCAAAGAGCCGGCGCTCGAGGCGACGGGCGATCGCGCTCTTTCCCGAACCCGAGAGACCGGTGAACCAGATAACGGCTGCCTTGTGGCCGTTCTGGCGCTCGCGTTCGGGGAGGTCGATGTTCCAGCTCTCCCAGACAACGTCCGGGGAGACCGGGCGCAGTTCGGCGGGCGCCCCCTCCTCTTTCGGTAGGTCCTCGACGCTCGAAACGGCGCCGCGAATCATGCCGGCAGCGACGGTATTGTTGGTGTGGGGATCGATAAGAATAAACGAGCCGGTCTCGCGATTAAGCTGGTAGCGGTCGAAGAAGATCGGCTGAGAGGTGGTCAGGTGGATGCGCCCGATGTCATTGAGCTCGAACGACTGCACGTCATCGCGGTGAAGCGTATCGACGTCGATGCGGTAGAGGATCCGGTTGATAAACGCCTGAACCTCGCGCGTGGTCTGGCGCAGCCAGTACTGAGTGTTGGGCTGCATCGGCTCTTCTGAGGTCCAGCAGATTGTGGCGTCGATTTCTGACGACGCCATAGGAAGATTGAGCGGGCGCACAACCATGTCGCCGCGACCGATGTCGAGTTCATCCGTCGTGGTGAACGAGATTGAGTCCCCGGCGGAAGCCTCCTCGAGCGGCCCCTCGAAGGTGTCGAGAGAGGCGATAGTCGTCACCTTGCGCGAAGGCAGCACGAGGACCTTCTCGCCGGGTCGAATCGAACCGGAAGCGACCCGCCCCGCGTAGCCGCGATAATCCTGGTTGGGCCGTATCACGTACTGAACCGGGAGACGAAAGTCGACGAGATTGCGATGCGCACCGAGGTTGACATGTTCGAGATGGTAGAGCAGCGTCGAGCCCTGAAACCACGGCATGTTTTTGCTCGGCTCGACGACGTTGTCACCGAGCAGCGCCGAAATCGGGATAAAGCTAAGATCGTCTACTCCGAGCTTCTCAGCAAATTCGCTAAAGGCTCGGGTGATGTCGTAGTAGGCCTCTTGCGACCAGCCGACTAAGTCCATCTTATTGACCGCCACCAAAATATGCGGAATCCCCAACAGCGAGGCGATGAAGCCGTGACGCTTGGATTGCGTCAGTACACCGTTGCGCGCGTCGACTAAGATAATCGCGAGCTCGGCGGTCGAGGCTCCCGTCACCATGTTCCGCGTATACTGAACGTGACCTGGGGTATCTGCGATGATGAACTTACGCCGAGGGGTGGCGAAGTAGCGGTAGGCCACGTCAATCGTGATATTCTGCTCACGCTCGGCGCGCAGGCCGTCGGTGAGGAGGGCGAGGTTGATCGACTCCTCGCCACGTCGCTCGCTCGCCGCTTGCACCGCCTCGAGCTGGTCTTCGAAGATCGACTTGGTGTCGTAGAGGAGCCGGCCGATCAGAGTAGACTTCCCGTCGTCGACCGAGCCGGCGGTCGACAGTCTCAGCAGGCTCGGGGCCGGATCCGTCATCAAAAGTACCCCTGCCTCTTTCGGTCCTCCATCGCCGCTTCGCTCCGTTGATCGTCGGCGCGCCCGCCGCGTTCGGTCTGGCGTGCCGCGGCCACCTCAGCGATGACCTCTTCGATTGTTGCGGCTTGCGATTCGCAGGCACCGGTGCAGGTCGCGTCACCGATCGTTCGAAAGCGCACCGTACGC